>CAZLTF010000489.1:0-1614 GCA_964562195.1 uncultured Bacteroidales bacterium
AAGGTGTCCGTAGTTTGGCCGGATATGCGGATATCTTTTTTCGCAACACAAGAGCCTCCGGCGTTATCCCTCAAATATCTGCAATATTAGGACCGGCTGCCGGTGGAGCGGTGTATTCTCCCGCAATCACGGATTTTATCTTGATGACCAAAGAGAAAAGTTATATGTTCGTTACCGGACCCGATGTGATCAAAACCGTGACACACGAAGAAGTGACACAAGAAGATCTGGGTGGAGCTATGACTCACAACTCCAAAAGCGGCGTAGCTCACCTTATGGCGGAAGATGATGAGCAAGCGATGATGATGATCCGCGAATTACTCGGTTTTTTACCTTCCAATAATATGGAAGATCCTCCTATCAAACCTACTATGGATGACCCTTATCGAGAAGATGAAAAACTTCAAACTATCGTCCCCGATGACCCAAACAAACCCTACGACATTAAGGAAATCATAGAAACAGTAGTGGACGACCACAACTTCTTTGAAGTACAACCCCTTTACGCACAAAACATTATCATTGGATTTGGACGTTTTGCTGGAAGACCGGTAGGAATCATCGCCAATCAACCTGCCTACCTTGCCGGTGTATTGGACATCGACTCTTCACTGAAAGCAGCCCGTTTTGTGCGCTTCTGTGATGCTTTTAATATTCCACTGGTAACCTTTGAAGATGTTCCCGGATTTTTGCCCGGCACAGTACAAGAATATGGTGGAATTATCAAACACGGTGCAAAATTGCTGTATGCATATAGCGAAGCGACCGTTCCAAAAATTACCATCGTTACACGCAAAGCATACGGTGGTGCCTACGATGTGATGAATAGCAAACATATCGGAGCAGATGTAAATTATGCTTATCCTACGGCTGAAATTGCCGTAATGGGTCCCGATGGTGCAGTCAATATTGTTTTCCGTGACAAAATCAACAACGAAGAAAGCAGACAAGCTGCTATTCAAGAATACAAAGACAATTTTGCAAATCCTTACCGCGCGGCTTCGCTGGGATATATTGATGAAGTTATTTTGCCTAAGCAGACAAGAATGAAAATCATTCAAGCTCTGGAAATGACACAAACAAAAACAGATCATGTACCCGCCAAAAAACACGGTAATATTCCTTTGTAATTTGCATTTTCATGGAGATTTCTCCCCAAAAAAAGTCACGAGTCATCGGCTTGTGACTTTTTTTTATTCATTTTCTATTATTCATAAAGATAATTGAAATCTGCTAAAAAACTCTCAAACAGGTGAGAAAGAATGAATTACATAACAATATCAATAATAAAATGCAAGAGAAATCAGCGTTTTCTCCAAAAAAGTTTTGCATTTATTTTATTCTCAAAGAAGGTGTTTTTCGTTCCACAGAAGCAGACCATGTTTAGAACTTGAAAGCCAACTTTCCATAAAACGCCCTGCCTGTATGCAAAGGAAGTGTGTTTACCTCACGCCTAATAAATTCAGGAAACCAAATGCTTTCATTCAAAAGATTATCTCCATATATTCCAAAGACCAAATCTCTTTCACTCTCATATCCAAATAGCTTAAACAAGTGCATATTAACATTTAATGTAAGTAGATTATAAGCAGTAGCCTCAGGATTTAATTCTTC
>CAZLTF010000490.1:0-4843 GCA_964562195.1 uncultured Bacteroidales bacterium
TATCCTATCAAGAATAAATAAAGTTTGCTGAAAAGAAGATGAGGGAAGTCTCCGTTTGTCAATCCTCATCATACCATGATGCATACATATTGTAATTGGAAGAGATGCGATTAATCTCATCCCGTATCAATTCTTTGTTTACGCTCTTGATTTTTCGGGCGGGAATACCGGCATAGACACTACCGGAACGAATACGGGTATTTTGAGAGACTACCGCACCGGCGGCAATGATCGAATTTTCTTCTACATAGACCCCATCCATCAAAATCGCACCCATCCCCACCAATACGTTGTCCTCTACGGTACAACCGTGAATGACCGCATTGTGAGCGATGGATACATTATTGCCGATTGTTACCGGCGCTTTACGATAAGTGCAATGTATCGTCACATTGTCTTGTATGTTCACATTGTTGCCAATCCGGATGCTGTGCACATCGCCACGCACTACGGTACCAAACCATAAGGTACAACGGTCGCCTAAGATCACATCACCCGTGATAGTAGCATTGTCCGCCATCCAGCAATCTTTTCCCCAGCGGGGAACAATACCTTTAACTTTTTTTATCAATGCCATATTGTATGATTAAGATTATTTTTGCAATAAAATTTCTTTCACCTTTACTCTTTGACTGGTCTCAGCACAACTCATTCATTCTCATCTGTTTGAGATTTTTTCAACAGACCATAGATAAGAACGGAAATACTATCCAAAAAAGAGATATGAAATCACAATGGCGGCAACAATCCCCGCAAAATCGGCAATCAAGCCGGCAGTGACTGCATAGCGCGTTTTTCGTATCCCGACAGACCCGAAATACACGGCAATGACAAAAAAGGTCGTATCTGTCGCTCCTTGAAATACCGATGCCAATCGACCTACAAATGAATCCGCACCATGTGTGGTCATCGCATCCACCATCATACCTCGTGCTCCGCTACCACTGAGAGGCTTCATCAGTGCCGTCGGAAGAGCATCTACAAAATCCGTATTTATCCCGAAGAAAGAAAAAAGAGAGCTGATACCATCCGTCAGCATTTCCATAGCACCCGAAGCTCTAAATACTCCGATAGCAACTAATATGGCAATCAAATATGGAATGATTTTTACGGCTATCGAAAAGCCTTCTTTGGCTCCTTCGATAAATGATTCATAAACATTCACCTTTTTGATGGCTGCCATAGAAATAAACCAGATGATAATCGCAAAGAGAATGATATTGCTGGCTTGCGTGGATATTTGTGTTATCTGTGACTGCTCAAGACCCGAAAAATAGTAAATAATGCCGGCAACCAAGACACTCAACCCTCCCAAATATCCTAAAATAACTTTGTTTAGAAGATTAATCTTTTGAAAAAAAGCTACTGCCAATAAACCCGCAAGCGTCGAAAAAAAAGTGGCTAATAATATTGGGATAAACACATCGGAGGGATTTATTGCTCCCAATTGTGCACGATATACCATAATGCTAATCGGCAAAATTGTTAAACCCGATGTATTTAATACCAAAAACATAATCTGTGCATCGGAAGCGGTATCTTTTTTCGTATTTATCTCTTGCAATTGTTCCATCGCTTTAAGCCCCATAGGAGTAGCCGCATTATCCAAGCCTAACATATTAGCGGAAATATTCATTGTGATTGACCCCAGAGAGGGATGACCTTCGGGAATATCCGGGAATATCTTTCTAAAAAACGGTGCAAGAAGTCTTGATAGCATATTGATTACACCTCCTCTCTCACCTACTTTCATTAAACCCAACCATAAACTCAATACACCTGTCAATCCCAGAGATATCTCAAAAGCAGTCTTTGCCGTGTCAAAAGTGCTTCCTACCATCGCCGGAAAAACATCCAAATCCCCCAAAAAGATAAACTTAAACAATGCGATAACAAAAGCAATCAAAAAAAAGGCAATCCAAATATAATTTAATACCATAACGTATATTTCAGACTGCAAAAGTAAACAAAAAGCTCGCATTAATCACGAAAATCAATTCAATACCAATTTAATTTTACAATTGCAGAAAAGTATTGAAAACAATAAATAATCCAAGATATTGTCAAAAAAAAAAAATGAGATCTTAGCACAAAATATATTGTACCTTCGCAAATTGAAACACTAAATCATAAAGAAGAAAATAGATTTATGGATAATAGTAAATAAAAAACAAAAATACCACAATATGAAAGCAAAAACATTCCTAACACTGCTTCTGACATTCAGCATCACATTCTTATCAGCCCAAGAAACCATCACAAGTGGAAGATTGAGCCTAACTTTTGAGAATGCAATTGACGGAGTTACCCTTACCAGTATCAAGGACAACGGAACAGAATTGTTGAATACCTCAACGGATTCCTACTTATTTCTTTTCACTATTCGCAATACTACCACCAATCTGGAAAGCACAATGACTGCCGGGAGCGGATGGACAAATGTAAACATCACCAATTTAGGCGATTCCGCCTTGATCGTTTTGAGTGATCCTATCAACAATCAAATGCCGAATACACTTACTGCGACAATGTTAATCGTAACAGATGACGAAAAATCCTCGTGGGATTTGGCTATTACCGGTTTGGGAAATTGCTCATTGTTGAATGTTGGTGTCGCTCAATTGAATATTGATGCAGCCGGAGATGATTATTTTTTAACTCCTTATTATCACGGGCAACTCACCCACAATCCCGGAAGCGATTTGGATTATTACAACGATAGTGGCGACTCCGGCGACGATCGCATCGGACTTTATCCCAGAGGATGGGGTGCTACGATGCAATTTATGTCCTATTACAATGATGATCGTGGAATATATTTCGGTTATCACGACCCTACGGCGGCGCTCAAACAGATGCAAGCAAGAGACGAATCCGGAGGTGTAGAAGTAATGTGTTGGTATTTTTGTCCTGATATGAGTTTTGCGGGAAATGATTGGCAATTGCCGGGAGTATTCCAACTGGATTTGTTTGATGGCAATTGGTATGATGCTTCGATTCATTATAAAGACTGGGTTTCTGCCAATGCCGATTATTATCCTCAAAGCAGTCCCGAACGCAATGCACGTCAAGCGGTAATAGGCAATATTGGTCTTTGGATATACAATTATCTAAGTGATATGAACGGAAACCTTGATTCACATCAAGGACTGATTAATGAAGTGGCAAACTTTGTGCAAACTCCTTTGGGTGTACATTGGTACAAATGGAATTATTTGGATTTGGATGATGACTATCCGGTATTTTTTCCCGAAAGATCAGGATTGGACACTTTGGTAATGAATACCCAGGGGGCTACCGATGATATTTTCATAATGCCTTATATCAATGGTAGAATGTTTGACGAAGATTTGACTTGTTACAATACGGATGGTTTGCCTTTTGCTACTAAACGTGAGGATAGTACGGTTTATGAACAAGTTTTTAACGGAAATACTTTTGCCGTGATGTGTCCTACTCAGACTTCTTGGCAAGACACGCTCGTTTATGCCGCCAATCGTCTTTCGGAGACCATCGGAACCGCCGGAGTATATGTAGATCAAGTAGGTTGTGCATCTCCTACTCTATGTATGGATACAAGTCACCATCATCCGGCCGGCGGCGGAAGTTATTGGAGAGAAGGATATGAAGAGATGTTCTCCAAAATTCATAATAATCAAAGTACCGGAAAATTTATTACGACCGAAGGAGGTTGCGATTTTATTGCCAATGACGTAGATGGTTTTATGGTTCAGGGATGGCAAAGTACTGATTTGGTGCCCTCTTTTTCGGCTGTCTATTCCGGCACAGTTCAATTATTCGGAACACTCACAGGAACAAGCCAATACGGCAATCAAAGATTCTATCTGAAACTAGCAAATGCATTCGCCTATGGCGTACAAACAGGGCGACAAAGTATGTGGTTGTACCTCAATCTGGCAAATGCCAGCGATGCAAAATTGATGGCAGCAAATTATACAAAATCCCTCGGGCAGCTACGCTCCAAATTGCAAGATTATCTGTCTTTCGGACAAATGCAGCGACCTCTCATCCTCAGCGGATCTATTCCAATATTGACAGATAGCGTTTCGGATGCCGGAGTGATGAAAGCGGTTGATTATTCTGCAATTCAAAGCTCAGTATGGAAAAACGGCGATAGCCTTATCCTGCTTTTCGCCAATTCGAGAATACAAAATCCTGCCGGAACAAGCGGTGGGAATATTGATTTTACCTTCACTTTTAATGGTAGTGATTATGGTCTGGATGGAAATCTGACAATACAAGAAATCAGACCCACCTCCGATAGCGCTGTTTATCCCCAAAATAATAACTTCACGATGACCTACGGTCTGAAAAACCTTGAAGTAGTTGCTTTCAAAATCAAAAAAAGCAATCGTAATACTTGGACAGGAAATGTCTCTACCGACTGGTCGGATAGCGACAACTGGGATGCCGGACTTATCCCGACTTTATTATCGGATGTTACTATCCCGACAACGCCTGCAGGTGGCAATTTCCCTGAAACCAATAATGGTGCAACCGCTTTGTGCAACAAACTTAGTATTGAGGCAGGTGCACATTTATGGATTCCATCCAATAAATCTCTGACGGTAAGCGGAGACCTTATCAATAATGCCGGAATGAGTGGGCTTGTGATTCAAGCAGATGACACGGGTTCAGGCTCATTGCTCCATTCGGTAGCAAATATGAATGCAAAAGTAGAAAGTTATATATCCGAAGATAGTTGGCATATGATTTCCGCACCTATCAACAACGCCTTAGCGGGGATTTTCACAGATTTTTATATGTACCGCTTTGATGAAACAGATTATTCTTGGCATTATATCACAGATATCAATACGGA
>CAZLTF010000491.1:0-4725 GCA_964562195.1 uncultured Bacteroidales bacterium
ACCCATTTTTTGGGGCATCAAGATGATCATTGATTTTCCATTAGTTTATGAAATGTTAAAATTTACCAACAAGCAAGCATTTGCAATTTACTATCTTCCCCTCACTTTCATTTATCCTTGGTATATTGTCCTCTCCGCTGTAAATGGAATATTCGGCAATTTCACTTGGAAAAAGCGCACATATTCACGGTAAATCTGCCAAATATACTCACCGGAGTATTTTCCAGCGAAAAAATTTCCATCTCACAAGATTGGAGCATAAACGTTTTTGACGAAGCACTTCAACGAAGAAAACAAATCGTATCAAATAGAATCTGCTAAAAAAACTCAAACATTTGAAAGAAAAGTGAATTGCTATCCGTAGAGCAAATGCAAAAAAAAGGAACAATTAAAAGTCCGACAACATAATATCACGTCTTGCTTCCCTGTATTCGTCCACAATATTTTTTATGATTTGACCGGCAGGCAAGACCTCATGTATCGTAGAGGCGATCTGACCAATTTCCAATTCACCGTTTAAGATATCCCCTTCATACATACCTTTTTTGGCTCTTCCTGTTCCTAACAATTCGGCTAATTCTTCGGCACTTGCGCCCTCTTCTTCCAGTTCGCGTACTTGTTTATAAAATTCATTTTTCAACAATCTTACCGGCACCAATTTTTTCAATACAAGACGAGTACCACCATCCCAAGTATTGAGAATCATACGTTTAAAATTGTCATGTGCCGAAGATTCGTTTGAGGCAACAAAACGGCTACCAATCTGTACAGCATCCGCACCCAAGGCGAGCATAGCTGCCATTGCCCTTCCACTTCCTATTCCGCCGGCGGCGATCAGGGGCATACGACCATCTACCAACTCTCTCACGGCAGGAATCAAAGCAAGTGTGGTGGTCTCTTCACTACCATTGTGTCCACCCGCTTCAAATCCTTCCGCTACGATGGCATCTACTCCCGCTTCTACGCATTTCTTGGCAAAACGGGTACTTGCAACAACATGCACCACTTTGATTCCAAACCTCCGGAGATATGAGGTATATTGTTTCGGATTGCCAGCCGAAGTGAATACAATTTTCACTTCCTCCAAGATAATTATCTTCAATAATTCATCCACTTCGGGATAAAGCAATGGAATATTTACTCCGAAAGGCTTGTCAGTAGCAGCTCTGCAACGAATGATATTCTCACGCAACTGGTCAGGATGCATCGATCCGGCACCTATCAACCCTAAACCACCTGCATTGCTAACTGCTGCTGCCAATTCCCATCCGCTACACCATATCATACCCCCTTGAATGATCGGATATTCTATCCCGAAAAGGGATGTTATTTTATTTTTCATACAATATTTTATTCATTTACAAAAAACCGTTTTAAACGTAAAGCATTTCTGCAAAAGTATTAAAATTTTCAATTTGCATTCTTTTTCTTCTGTTGAAAACAAATCAATAACTCTATAGGATATTCAAAGAAAAGTATAAAAAGCTTTTGTACTTTTGCAAAAAAATAATTGTGAAAAAGTTATATCAAAAGATACAGGACTCTTTACGTGCAACGATACAAATAGAATCCGAATCCGTACAAGGGCTTTTTTCATCCGTGAATGATGAGTTTATCAAAGTAGTGAAAGTGCTGCATCATACGAAAGGGAGAATTGTGATTAGCGGGATTGGCAAAAGTGCTATAGTAGCTCAAAAAATCGTCGCAACGCTCAACTCGACCGGAAGCCCTGCAATATTTTTGCATGCTGCAGATGCCATTCACGGAGATATCGGGATGGTGAGAGAAGAAGACATTGTGATTATTATTTCCAATAGTGGCAATACTCCCGAAATCAAAATATTAAGTTCCTTGATAAAAGAATATAAACATATTTTGATCGCCATCAGCGGAAATGCATCCTCGTATTTAGCCCAAAAAGCCGATTATTTTATTTCAACACAAGTCGAAAAAGAAGCGTGTCCCAACAACTTAGCTCCGACGTCAAGCACTACCACACAGATGGTAGCCGGTGATGCAATTGCCGTAGCACTATTGCAATTGAAAGGATTCAACTCGCAAGATTTTGCTAAATTTCATCCGGGCGGTTTGTTGGGAAAAAAAATGTATCTGAGAGTCCAAGATTTGTCCGCTCGCAATGCAAAACCATCGGTAGAAGCAGATGCCGACCTCAAACAAGTGATTTTTATGATTTCATCCGGAAGACTGGGGGCAGCCGCCGTCATTAAAAATGATAAAATCATTGGCATCATCACAGATGGCGACCTTAGGAGGATGCTCGAAAAGGAAGATAATTTACTCAACACCAAAGCAATAGACATTATGTCAACAAATCCGAAAACTGTCACCGCAGACACTTTGGTAGTAGATGCTTTGCAACAAATGAAAAAAAATCATATTACGCAACTGATAGTCGCAAAAGATGGTTTGTACGAAGGAATTATCCATTTGCATGATATTATCAACGAAGGAATAGTATAAATTAAAAGATGGGATGGGAGTCACACAATCATAAAACATAGAAATTAGATTGACATAAACGTATGAAACAACAAACAATAGTATTATTTCTTTTTTATATAGTATTTGTGAATAGCCTTCACGCTCAAAAAACCAAAATCTACGGAAACGTTTTTGATGATAAGACAAAAGAATCTTTGCCATTTGTGAACGTCTATTTCGCCGGCTCTACCATAGGTGCTACCACTGACATCAATGGGCATTTTGCCATCGAAACCGAAAATGCCGGAGACAGTCTCACCGCTTCCTTTATCGGATATATTCCGCAGAACAAAAAAGTCAAAAAACACCGTTATCAAGAAATAAATTTTTTCCTCAAAAGTAGTAACTTTGATTTGCCGGAAGTAGTGATTATGAGCGATTATGACCCCGCCAAAGCTTTGATAAAACAAGTTATAAAACACAAGAAAAACAATCGCATTAAGGATTACAAATACCTTGACTATGAAGTATATAACAAGCTAAGGATTGATGCCAACAACCTCTCCGAACAATTCAAAAACCGCAAAGTATTAAAACCATTTGCCTTCATTTTTGATTTTGCAGATACCAGCATCGTAAGTGGCAAAAGTTATTTGCCAATCTTCCTGACCGAATCATTCTCACGTTACTACATAAGACAAAGCCCCCACACGGAAAAAGAAGTAATCGAGGGAGTAAAAATCTCGGGAGTTGAAAACGAAAGTGTTTCACAGTTTGTTGGAAATATGTTTCAACGCTATGATATTTATGATAATTATATTCGTATTTTCAAAAAGAATTTTATCTCTCCCGTATCGGATATGGCTTTATCTTTTTATAGCTTCCACATCGTTGATACAGTTGATATCAAGGGACGCGTAAGCTATAAGTTAATGTTTCATCCCAAGCGAAAACAGGAATTGACTTTTCAAGGCTCAATCGTGATTGATGCCGCCAAATATGCCGTAAAATCCTTTGAGATGGACATCGTCAAAAGTGCGAATATCAACTATGTGAATGCCTTAAAATTGGGACAAGACTACGAATTGATACAAGATAAATACTGGCTGATAACGAAGGACAATGGCATTGCGGATTTCAATATTGTCAAAGAAAGCAAAACCATACTTGGTTTTTATGGTACGAAGACCACCGAATACCGCAATTTCAGATTCAACAAACCCCAAAAAGAAAGTTTCTATGTATTGCCGACGGATGTGATCGTAGCCAAAAAAGCCTTTGGCAAAGAAGAAGACTACTGGAAGAACCACCGTTTCGAAAAACTTAATAAAAATGAAGCCTTCATCTACAATATGGTGGATACGCTCAAAAAAATGCCGGCTTTCAGAACTTGGATTGATGTCGTGGAGACCATCGTCTCCGGCTATTATAAAATTGAAAAATTTGAGGTCGGTCCCTATATGACCCTGCTGAGTTTCAACCCCATAGAAGGAATACGGATGCGTTTTGGAGGACAAACAACCCCCCAATTATCCAAAAATTTTAGACTGGGAGGCTATCTTGCCTACGGCACAAAAGATAAGAAGATAAAATACAAATCAGAATTTACATATCTCTTCAATCGCAACCCCCGCAATGCTATCACCATCTCCTACAAAAAGGATCTCGAACAGCTCGGAATGAACCCACGTGCCATGAAAAACGATGTACTCATCACCTCCATTGTCAGGAGAAAAGAAGCGGACAAATTATCTTTCACCAAAGAATTGAATGCCAATTTCGAATACGAATGGTTCAATGGTTTCAAAACAGATTACGGATTTAGACATAAAACCATTGCCCCTGCCGACGGCAAAGCCTTTATTCTCAACCCTGAAAGAAAAAAGAGAGAAGAGAAAAGAGAAATTACGACCACCGAAGTGAATGTGTTGGTGCGTTTTGCATATCACGAGAAATTTGTCTTGGGAAGATACAAAAGGATGAGCCTCGGCACTAAATATCCTATCATCCAGTTGGAATATGCCTATGGAATTCCTAATTTTTGGGGAGGCGAATTTGAATATCACAAACTTAATTTGGATATTCAACACCGTTTCAATATCGGATTGTTGGGACGCACAAAATATCTCTTTCGTATCGGAAAAATCTTTGGCAAGCTACCTTTCCCGCTCTTACGGCTGCACCCCGGCAACGAGACTTTCCTCTACAATCGCTATGCCTTCAACCTGATGAACTACTTTGAATTTATAAGCGACGAATATGCCGCCTTGTTTTGGGAACATC
>CAZLTF010000492.1:0-4759 GCA_964562195.1 uncultured Bacteroidales bacterium
TTCTTTGAGAAAAAAATAAATGCAGGACTTTTTGGAAAAAACTTTGATTTTTCTTGCAATTTATTCTTGATATTTTTATGTAATTCATTCTTTTTCAGGTGTTTTGTGATTTGTTGGCAGATCTTATATATTTTCCGGTGATCGATGCTTTGTTTTTGATCAAATCATCGGGAGTTCCTTCAAAGACTATTTCGCCGCCGTCAGTGCCGCTGCCGGGTCCCAGATCAATGACCCAATCTGCATATTGAATGACATCGGCATTGTGTTCGATGACCAGTACCGAATGTCCTTTGTTGATCAATGCGTCAAAAGCAGTAAGTAGTTTTTGGATATCGTGAAAATGGAGTCCTGTGGTTGGTTCATCAAAAATGAATAATGTAGCCGGTGCGCTGTAACCTTTGGATAGAAAAGCTGCCAATTTGATGCGTTGTGCTTCCCCTCCGCTCAAAGTATTGGAGGCTTGTCCCAATTTGATATATCCCAATCCGACTTCTTGAAGCGGATGAAGCTTTTCGATAATCTTTCGGCAATATTTACTTTTGTTGCTATTTTCTTTGAAAAAATGGAGTGCTTCTTGAACACTCATATGGAGTATGTCGGCAATATTTTTCCCTTGAAAACGAATGTCCAAAACCTGATCTCTAAAACGACTACCTCCACAGCTTTCGCAGGTGAGATAGAGGTTTGCCATAAATTGCATCTCTACTTTGATGACTCCATTTCCTTGACACTCGGGACAACGACCTCCATCTACATTGAATGAAAAATATCCCGCTTTAAATTTGCGGCTAATGGCAAGTTTTTGCTCTGCAAAGAGATTTCTTATCTCGTCGTAGGCTTTCACGTAGGTAGCCGGATTGGAACGGGATGATTTTCCGATTGGATTTTGGTCGATTATCTCCACTTGTTGTATCCGGAAGAGGTCTCCTTGAATATTGGTAAAAGTGCCTATTCCGGCATTCTCGATCACTTTGCGCAATGATGGGTAGAGTACACCTTTGATCAAACTCGTCTTTCCCGACCCGCTTACTCCGCTTATCACGGTGAGTGTTTGTAAAGGAATTTTGACATTAATACTTTTGAGATTGTGGAGCGAAGCACCGATAATCTCAATATAGTCTTTAAATTTTCTTCGTTGTACCGGTGGTGGAATGGATAGTTGGTGGGTGAGATATTTTGCGGTTAGACTATTTTCCGCTTTTGTCAATTCATCAAAACTACCTTGAAATACCAATTCTCCTCCGTGAACTCCGGCTTCGGGACCTATGTCGATCAGGATATCCGAATGCTGCATAATGTCTTTGTCATGCTCAATGACGATAACCGTATTGCCGGCATCGCGAAGGCGTTGGAGAATATGAATTAACTTTTCGGTGTCTCTTGCATGTAAGCCGATGGTGGGTTCATCCAGAATATAGATAGAGCCGACGAGGCTGCTTCCCAAGGAGGTGGCAAGATTGATCCTTTGAGATTCTCCTCCGGACAAAGTTCGTGAGGCGCGATTTAGTGTAAGATAGCCCAGCCCTACATCATTGAGAAATTGCAATCTCGAGATGATCTCATCCAATAGTCGTTTGGCAATTTCCCGTTCGCTATTTGTCAGTTGAAAATTGCTGATGACTTTGAGAGACTCGCTGATCGGCATCAATACGATGTCACGAATAGACCATTGATTGATTTTTATATAGAAAGCATCTTTGCGAAGTCTGGTGCCTTGACATGAAGGACATTCGGTTTTTCCGCGATAGCGGGAGAGCATCACCCTGTATTGAATCTTATAACTGTTTTCTTCAAGCATCTCAAAAACCGGCGAATTCCATATAGCTCATGTTTTTCGTCACCTTCCCAGAGTAGCGTCTTTTGTTCCTTTGTTAATTTTGAATATGGCTTATGGATAGGAAAGTCAAATATGCTTGATTTTAGTATGAAATCTTTTAGCCAACGGCTCATCTTCTCTCCACGCCAAGCCATTACCGCTCGATCATAGATGCTCAGACTTTTGTTGGGAATGACAAGATCCTCGCTGATGTCTATGACCGAACCAAAGCCCTCACATTTTCGGCAAGCACCGTAAGGATTATTAAATGAAAAAAGATTGACGCTAGGTTCTTCAAATGTTATTCCGTCCAATTCAAAACTTGTTGTAAATTCTTTTGTATGTATTTTGTCCTGAATTTCACAACGAACAATACATTGTCCGTGTCCTTCATAAAAAGCCTGTTGTACGGAGTCTGCAATGCGGTTTTCAAATGAGGTGTCATTGTGTTTCACGGCAAAGCGGTCGATTACCAAGGAGATTTGATGATTTGCGTTGATGCTATTCTCTATTTCCTCGATTCTTTGCCATTGATTCTCCACTAAGACGCGGTTGAAGCCTTGCTGTAACCATATCTGCAATTGCTCTTTGGCTAGCCTGTTTTCGGGTAAGATGAGAGGAACCAAGAGATAGGTTTTGGTGTTTGCAGGCAACTGTTTGATGTAATCAACGACATCACTTACGCTATCCCTCTTTACTTCGTTGCCCGAAATGGGCGAATATGTTCTTCCAATGCGAGCAAAGAGTAGTTTGAGATAATCGTATATTTCGGTAGAAGTGCCAACCGTAGAACGTGGATTTGTACTATTCACTTTTTGTTCGATTGCGATTGCCGGTGCGATACCTTTGATATAATCGACATCCGGTTTTGGAATTTTTCCAAAAAATTGACGGGCATAAGCGCTTAGACTTTCAATGTAGCGTCGTTGTCCGTCTGCATAAAGTGTGTCAAAAGCCAATGAAGATTTGCCCGAACCCGACAAGCCTGTGATTACAACAAGTTTGTTTTTCGGAATGGCTATGTCGATATTTTTTAGGTTGTGTGCACGCGCACCTTTTATGAGGATGTGCGTTTTGGGATTATATGTTGAAATGTCTTTCTGCATTATTACATTTTCGAGTGGCAAAAGTAGTGCAAATATCTTTCCGGCAACAAAAAAGGTGTCTAAAACATAGACACCTTTTTTATTCTATTTTGCTGGTTTTATAAAACCTTTGTTGTCTGCTATCTGTGGATGATAGGTCCTGTTTTGACCGGAGGTACTACGATGATTTTTGCAGCTCCGGATACCGAACCTGTACAACCGGACTTGTCCGTGACGCTCACAAGTGTGAAGTTGTGCTCAACGGGTGGAAATGCTAATGGTCTGGTCTGGAGTGAATAAGGAGCCGAGTCTATTTTATCGACTGTTACGTCTCTTTTTCCATCATTATATACAATCTCCCAAGGTGCCGTGCCGGTAAGATCAATCGAAACTTTGTTTGTTCCGCTATTTCCTTCCAAGAGTGTGTCCGAACCACTGATCACGGCAGTCGGAACGGGATACAGATTGACAGATAATACTACAGGTTCTCCTTTGTAATCATATTTGTTGGTCTCCACCACTTGGATTTGAACACTAACCATTTTGGTCACAGTAGCCCATTTGACGGATATACTGTCCGAATTGTTGTTAACACCATAGAGAGGGGTCGCCTCCGGTGGTAGTGTCCATTTGTACGTGGAACCTTCGGTTTTGGCAACTTTGTAAAAATCATCAGTGCCCGAACACACATTGACGGACGGATCTGTTGATTGCGCTCTTGTTACGAATGAAAATATTGTGATAAAAACAATACTCAAAAGACTTTTCAATAATAACTTATTTTTCATTTTAATAAAATATTTGTTTTTTTTTTCAAATGCAAAGATAAAAAAATTATCTAAACAAGATTTTTTTTTTCATTTTTTTGATAAATGTAGTTCGAATAGGGAATAGGAGCATTCAGAAAGTCTTCCATAGAAATTAATGACCATTCATTTATCTCAATATCAGGAAAGTAGGTGTCCACCTCAAACTCATTGTGGACGATGGTGAGGTAGAGCTTGTTGGCGTATGGAAGGAAGGTTTCGTAGAGTCTATAACCTCCGATGATGAAATTTTCTTTCTGTTTATCCATCAACCGGAATATTTCATCTACATTATTAGTTATCAAACTGCCTTCAAATAGGTCTTTTTGGGTGGAACGAGTAAGTACAATATTTGTTCGATCTTTCAGTGGACGAAAGGGGAGTGAAAACCAGGTTTTTCTGCCCATAACAACGGTGTTGTGAATAGTTAGCTTTTTGAAACGCTTCAAATCTTCCGGAATATACCACGGGATTTTGTTGTCAAATCCGATGCCTCGATTTTGATCCATTGCTACGATGATTGATATGTCAAGTCCGGAAATATTGTGTTTCTCTTTATTCATGCCGACCTAATCTTAATTGTATTGCTTTGCAACAAAGTTTGTGAAAAAATCCGGCTGAGAGTTTGAGGCATGCCGAATGATAATTCTTTGCCTTTTCCTGATTTCCTATTTTTAGATAATAATGGGTGCCTTTTTGGTAAAATTTTCGTCTGAGGACAGGGCTGAGATTGTCAAAATTGCCGGCAAAATAGGAAGTGCGTTTTCGGGGAGGAATACGAAAACGAACCAAATCTTCCCATAATAATAGCTCTTGCGGAAGAAATATATTTTTTTGTCTTATCGTCTGAATATAATGGGTGACAGTCAAATCGAGTTTCTTTGTGTTCAAGTATTTGACCAAGAGCAAGGGGGCTATCAACAAATTGTCATCTTCATAGATTGGTGAAAGGCGGTTGATGGCATTTATTTTGCTGATTTTTTCTTGGTCTATTGCCAATAATTCATAACACTGACGTATGCTTTCTAATCTTGATGCTTGCTTGCTTTTTT
>CAZLTF010000493.1:0-4490 GCA_964562195.1 uncultured Bacteroidales bacterium
CACGCATACGAAGTGGAAAATATGATGAGAATACGTTTTTTGTTGGTTATTGGTATCCTCAAATTGCAGTATATGATGATATATTTGGCTGGGATAGAAATCCTTATACCGGAAGGCAAGAGTTTTTTAATGATCATTCGGATTATGAAGTTTCGATCACGGTACCTTACCCCAATGTCGTCTGGGGAAGTAGTAGAATCCAAAACATCACAGAAGTATTCAAGAAAAGAATCATAAAAAGATATGAGCAAGCTTTACAATCGGATGAAGTGGTTGCAATTATTTCAAAAAAAGACGAGAGCAAAGATATCCTTATCAATACGACCAAAAATACTTTTTCTTTTAAGGCAAAATCCATTCCTGATTTTTCGTTTGCGACTTCCGATCATTATCTATGGGAAGCTTCTACTTTACAATTAGAGAATCGTGATGTTCTGATTTCTTCTGTTTATAAAGAAGGGAACGGACTTTTTGGTAAAGTGGCGACCTGGGCGCATCAGATTATCCACTATTTTTCTACACAGATACCCGGCATAGAGTTTCCCTATCCCTCGATGACCGTTTTCAACGGAGGAGGTGCAATGGAATATCCGATGATGGTCAATTTATGGGAATTTAACGATAATTGTTCTATGATTTATGTCTTGGCTCACGAGATAGGGCACACATATTTCCCCTTTGCTGCCGGCACCAATGAGACCGTATTTTCGTGGATGGACGAGGGATTGATCAATTATTTTCCCCGCTATGCGGCACAAAACATCATAGATAGTTGCAAGTATTTTGAAAATATGCTGGACCGCTATCTGGACAGATCTGGCACTTACTTTGACATTCCATTGATGGTTCCCGGAAATTTTGTACACGAAAATACTTCATACCGGCAGCTTTCGTATGCCCATCCTGCTTTTGCTTTTTATCAACTGACGGAATATCTCGGAGAAAAAAGATTTTTCTCTTCCCTGCAAGAGTTTTTCTCCGACTGGAAAACAAAACATCCTTATCCTTATGATTTTTTCAATTCTTTCAATCAATCTACAGGGGAAAATTTAAATTGGTTTTGGAAAGCCTACTTTCAAGATTTTGCCTATCCGGATCTGGCTATAACAGATGCCTCCTATCAAGATGGAATGTTGCAATTAGAAATTGAAAATAAGGGAGGATTACCGATAATGACTGTCATACATCTCACTTTTGAAGATGGAAAGACACAAGAGATAGTAGAGCCTTTGAGCATTTGGAAAGACAAAAGCACCATTCACCTACGCTATACCGTGGGCAAGCTTGCGAATATCACCATCGGTGATGATCTTCATCCTGACAAATATCCTTCGGATAATCACTTTGATCTCCAATAGAGTTTGCTAAAAAACTCTCAAACAGGTGAGAGAGACTGAATTACATAATAACATCAAGGATGAGTCTTGTCAAAAAAACAAGCAAACCAAAAGATGAAGGCAATCTGTGATTTTCAGCAGACCCCCCGATTAGATTTTCAATTTTCGGACAATGAAAGGTGTCGTGATCGTATTGCTTTTGTGTCCGGCGCGATCTTGAATGTAGATTTGAAATAAAATCGTATCATAGGGAGAAGTAGGAAAGATGAATAGGGTATCACTGATTTCCCCTTTGATCCCGTTGCCGGAAAAATACTCGGGAGTAAGGTTTGGGATAATGGTATTGTATGTCATAGTATCTCCCGTATCCGGAGCAACAAGTGCTACTCGAACCGTATCATTGTTCTGTATTTCGTAATAAATGATAAACATATTGGCAAAATCCGCCGGAAGAGTACTATCTATCTTGACTCCCAAGTCGCCATCCCCGTCCGTATAAGAGAAACACAAAGCCCCGCGGTTGTAATAAAGATAAATCTGCCCGTTTACAGACTTTGTAATCGTATCAAAACGTGTAAAATATTCAAATTTTATCTGTGGCTCGACCGGATATTTCTCTGGTTCTTTGCATTGCATAAAGATTCCTGTGAGTAGAAGGAAAAATAATATGATATTTGCATTTATTTTGAGATGTATCATATTGCAAAGGTATAAAAACTATTAAGATATATAAGAAATTTTATAAATGAATAACGAGTACCGATCTATAAATCGTATATTTAATATCTCTTCGGAAGAGGAATTTAATGATTTGGCATTGGAAATATTTAATTTTCAATATCTTAACACTCAAACATATCACGATTTTGTGAATTATCTGAATATTTCCGTTTCGTCGGTCAAGCATTATTCCGGTATCCCGTTTATGCCAATAGAACTTTTCAAAACCCAACGCATATTGCATTCGGAAGGGACATATATGCAGCTTTTCCGCAGTAGCGGAACGAGTGGACCAAACACAAGCAGGCACTATGTAAAAGATACATCGATTTACAAAAAGAGTTTTGAAAAAGCTTTTGAATATTTCTATGGAGACCCTCGAGATTATTGTTTTCTTGCATTGCTTCCTTCCTATATGGAGCGGGATGGCTCTTCATTGATCTATATGTTTGAACATTTGATTCGCAAAAGTAAATTTCCGCAAAGCGGTTTTTATCTGAGTCATCAAGGTGAGCTTATTGAGCATATTGCCGAACTTTCTTCACTAAAAGCACCCGTTGTATTGATTGGTGTATCCTTTGCCTTATTGGATTTTGCAGAGACTTTTCCGATGAATCTTTCCGGTATTACCGTAATGGAAACCGGCGGTATGAAAGGTCGTCGCAAAGAGATGCTAAAAGAAGAGCTGCATCATATTTTGAAACAAGGATTTTCCTCACAAAGTATTCATTCCGAATATGGTATGACCGAATTACTGACACAAGCCTATTCTTCGGGAAATAATCTTTTTGAGACGCCACCATGGATGAAAATTTTGATTCGTGACACCAATGATCCTCTTACGCTACTCTCCGATAATAAGAATGGAGGCATCAATGTGATCGACCTTGCCAATGTGTATTCCTGTTCATTCATTGCAACACAGGACATCGGCAAACGTTATGCAGACGGTTCTTTTGAAGTGCTTGGCCGTTTTGACAATAGTGATATACGGGGTTGCAATCTGCTGCTGCTTTAAGTTCATACATTTGAGGAGGAGAGGAAGAGAGTCCACTGAAAAAGGTTCAAACACGTGAAAGAAAATGAATCAGGTAAAAATACCAGTAATAAAATACAAGAAAAACCAGCATTTTTCCCAATAAGTCCTGTATTATGAGTCCAGCCAAAAAATTGAAGGCACTTCTGTGATTTTGAGCAGACCTTATATACAAAAAAAGAAAGGCTGTTTCATATTGAAGCAGCCTTTCTTGTCCTATTAAAGTGGGAAGTATTTTACTCTTTCACTTCCTCAAAATCTACATCGGTCACCTCGTCATCACCTCCTTGGTTAGGCTCCGTTTGTGGTCCGCCGGTGTTAGCGCCTTGTGGTCCTGCTTGCGCTCCACCTCCTGCTTGTTGGGAAGCTTGATACATATCTTGACTTGCCGTTGTCCATGCTGCATTCAACTCTGCAGTAATTTTTGCGATAGCATCCATATCTTCCTTTTTATGTGCTTCTTTCAATTTATTGATAGCTTTTTCGATAGGAGCTTTCTTCTCAGCAGGGAGCTTATCTCCAAACTCTTTCAATTGTTTTTCCGTTTGAAAAATGAGAGCGTCAGCGGCATTCAGTTTATCTACTTTTTCGCGAATTTTTTTGTCGGCATCCGCATTGGCTTTTGCTTCATCCTTCATTTTTTGGATTTCGGCATCCGAAAGACCGGAAGAAGCTTCGATACGAATTTTTTGTTCTTTGCCGGTAGCTTTATCTTTGGCGCTTACGTTTACGATACCATTGGCATCAATATCAAAAGTGACTTCAATTTGAGGAACTCCTCTTGGTGCGGGAGGAATACTATCGAGATTGAATCTTCCGATACTTTTGTTTTGATTAGCCATAGGGCGTTCTCCTTGCAAGACGTGAATTTCCACCGAAGGCTGGTTGTCTGCGGCAGTCGTGAATATTTCTGATTTTTTGATAGGAATCGTGGTATTTGCTTCTATCAACTTTGTAAACACACCACCATAGGTTTCGATACCTAATGACAAAGGGGTCACATCAAGCAACAATACATCTTTCACTTCACCTGTCAATACACCTCCTTGAATAGAAGCTCCGATAGCTACTACTTCATCGGGATTTACGCCTTTGGATGGTTTTTTCATAAAGAATTTTTCGACAGCTTCTTGAATGGCAGGAATGCGGGTAGAACCCCCTACCAAAATCACCTCATCAATCTCGCTTACGCTCAGACCTGAGTCTTCCAGCGCTTTTTTGCAAGGCTCGATGGAAGCTTGTACGAGGTCATCTACCAATTGTTCAAATTTGGCACGACTCAATTTTTTTACCAAGTGTTTTGGTACACCATTGACCGGCATAATATAAGGCAAATTAATTTCTGTTTCGTTGGCGCTTGAGAGTTCGATTTTTGCTTTTTCGGCAGCCTCTTTCAG
>CAZLTF010000494.1:0-2493 GCA_964562195.1 uncultured Bacteroidales bacterium
ACCCAAACCCGAAGGCGGTGAAATGCCTTGCGTGGAAGGATTGTATTATTTACTTTTGACGGGTGAGATTCCCACAAAAGCCGAAGCGGAAAAAGTAATGGTTGATATGGGAAACAGACGCCAATTGCCCAAATATGTATATGATGTGATTGATGCATTTCCCAAAAATAGTCATCCGATGGCGATTCTCTCCGCTGCCGTCATGTCAATGGAAAAAGAATCCATATTCAACGCCCGTTATCACAGAGGTTTGAGTAAAATGGATTACTGGGATTCTACCTACGAGGATGCCACTAATCTGATTGCAAAAATGCCGGTTATCGGTGCATATATTTACAATAAATTATACACCGACGAACCGGAAACATTTCAAGATGCTTCCCTTGATTTGGGAGCAAATTTCGCCTATATGATCAATAAGGAAGCACCCTATGATGATGTCGCACGGATGTATTTTATCATCCATGCTGACCATGAAAGCGGGAATGTATCTGCTCATACCGGACATTTGATCGCAAGTAGCCTTTCGGATGTCTATTATGCTACTTCCGGAATGATCAATGGATTAGCCGGTCCTTTGCATGGTTTGGCAAATCAAGAAGTGCTTCGTTGGATACAAAGCGTACGCGAAGAGATGGGTGATAAAGTACCTAGCAAGAAAAGAATGGAAGAATTTGTCTGGGACACTTTAAATTCAGGACAAGTTATTCCCGGCTTCGGTCACGCAGTATTGCGCAAAACAGATCCGCGTTATACCGTACAACGTGAATTTGCATTGACACATATGAAAGATGATCTTCTATTTGAATATGTAAGTTTATTGTATGAAGTCGTTCCCCCCATCCTGAGAGAACAAGGAAAAGCAAAAAATCCTTGGCCTAATGTGGATGCACAGTCCGGTGTTATCCAGTGGCACTACGGTATCACTCAATATGATTTCTATACCGTATTATTCTCTATTGGTCGTGCCATCGGAGTACTTTCCAATATTATTTGGGATAGGGCGTTAGGATACCCCTTAGAAAGACCAAAATCGGTTTCTACCACTATGTTGGAAAAAATTGCAGGTATCAAGTAAACAAATTTTGTAGAGTTATCTCAATAAAAGATAACAATAAAATAGGGGGGAACAAAATATTTTGTTCCCCCCTTGTTGTTTCCATCGGCAATAAAAGATAATACTATGGACAAGGATAGGTATTGTCGAGTTGAACCCAAGCTGAATTGATATATCCCATAAAATGTACTCCGTCAAAGATGATATTTCCTTCGTGAGGAGTAGGATCTGTTGATGATACATTTCTGATTCTCATCGCTCCATTCACCTCAAGTCTTTCGGAGGGGGTATTAGTACCCAATCCGGTATTTCCGTTGCTTAAATTTCCAAAAATAACATCACCGAGATACATGCCGTGAGAACTTACAGTTGAGAGTGGCTGAACATTTGCTCCGATGAAAATATTGTAATCTCCATCTACAAGATTTGAACCTGCATTATAGCCGAAGGCTGAGTTATGCCCTCCATCTGTCAAACTTTCCAATGCAGAAGCACCGAAAGCTGTATTGTGTGATCCACCATTACGAAGCAAAATAGCATTGTGACCAATAGCAACATTGGACGAGCCATTTCCATTATTGGCGAGTGCTGATTTTCCGGCGGCGGTATTATAGGAACTGTGATTGTTTGCCATGGCAGAGTCGCCAATAGCGACATTAATCCATCCGCCATTTCCTGTTCTATTTGCCCATGCGCCTACTGCCGTGTTCCATCCTCCTGACATTTGAGCCCCTGCGTCCCTACCGATAGAAACATTATTATCTCCACCGGTGTTTGTATTATATGCATTTGTACCCAAAGCAATATTGTTGTATCCGTCAGTATTGTTCATACCTGCATGATAGCCTACAAAAATATTATAATTGTCTGACAAATCATCATCTTCCCCTGCACATTCTCCGATGAAGACAGAATGTCCTGTGTTTGTCTGCCAGATATATCCTGCTACGTGAAGCATCGAAGAGGCATCAGGCGTGTTGGTACCGATACCGACTCTTCCGGTTCGACCGGCAACACCGGCTTGGTCTTCACCATCGACACCAAAAGCATCTCCATCTGCATGTCCCAGCGGAGTCCATGCAGTAGTGTAGTAGTAATATTCATTTTCGGTAGTATTAAAGATCACAAGTGAAGTAGCGGGATTGCTAATCGCATTCATTTGCGAGGTGGACATTCTCGGCACCAATAATCCTGCAGAAGTAGATTGAACATCAAGAATTGCCGATGCATCCGGATCAGCACAAGTCTCATTAATGGACACTTGTGAAAATCCATTTATCGAAAAGACAAATATGAAACCGATTACTATTATTATATTTTTTTTCATCTTCTTTTAATTTTTTGTTAAATTATCATTTATTTGTTATTTGGAACAGGAAGCACAATTGTCAAGTTGCACCCAAGCAACACCATTGTATCCCCATAAATGAGTTCCG
>CAZLTF010000495.1:0-2516 GCA_964562195.1 uncultured Bacteroidales bacterium
TTTTCAATTTTCTCAATTTTATCGCCGGCAACCCAAAGAGGCTTGTCATATTGTTCAAAATAATTTTGATCGAGAATAATCGCTTGCGTATTTTCAAGAATGTTGAGCTTGTCGTCAAAAAGCATTGAGTACACTTCCATACGGCGGGCATCGATCATCGGGCGAAGTAAGAAATCCGTTGCCGGCAAGCTGTTTTTCTGTATTTCTTGAAGCATCCCGTTTGCCATACTTTGCAAGGTGTTTACGCTTACAATAGGAACATCAAGGGCATACGCCAGTCCTTTTGCTACGGAAGCGCCGATACGAAGACCGGTATAAGAACCGGGACCGATGCTGAGAATGATGCATCTCAATTCATTTTTCTCAATTCCCGATTCACGAAAAAGCGATTCAATAAATACACTTAAATATTTTGAGTGTTGGAAATCGTCAAAAGACTCTTGCTTTGCAATAATCTTTTTGTCTTTGGACAAAGTGACCGAGCAAGTGGCAGTAGCCGTTTCTATGGAAAGAAAATAATTAGTTTGCATTTTTTGATTTTATTTTTACTTTTTCTTTGTCTTTCAATTTTTTGGACAAGGTTCTATAAGGACCCGTTACGATATCATCATTCGTATTGATTCCTTTCGTGATTTCCATAAATTCACGATCCTGAATGCCGGTTTGTACCCATCGGATATTTACCTGTCCGCCCGAATAAACAAATACCGCTTCTTGTTCTTCGTTCGTGCTATCTGCTCTTAGGACTACCGCTTGAATCGGTACGGAGACAACATTTCTTCTTATTTTTGTTTGAATATCCACAGAGGCAGACATACCTGGACGGAATGGATAGGTCGCTTGATTTTCAATATCCTGATAGGATGATTCGAGAATTAAAATTTTTACACCATAATTGGTAACTTCATCAGTACCCAAGCCCGAAGATTTGGAAGAGGTGGAAATTTCTTTGACGAGTCCTGTGAAAGTTCGATCTACGTAGGCATCTACTTCAATAATGCTCGTATCATTCATTTTCACCTTGATAATATCATTTTCGTTGACATCCACTTCAACAATCATCCTGTTGAGATTGGCAATTTTCATTAATTCCGTCCCTGCCGAAAATTGAGATGCGCCACTGACGCGTTCACCTTTGGCAACTCTGAGGCTTGAAACCGTACCTGAGGCGGGAGCATAAACGGCGGTTCTACTTAGGTTCTCCTCCGCTTCTTTTAGGTTGGCAATGGTACTTTGAACAGAAAATTCAGCCGCTTTGACACTTTCTTTGGCAGCGATTACTTCTTGTTTTGAGATGTTGAAAGAAGATTGTACATTCTCATAATCGGACTGTGAGATTACTTTCTGTTCATACAATTTTTTGTTTCTGTCAAAATCCAATTGCGCCTTTGACAGCTTGGCTTTGCTCTGAGCCAAGCGCGCCTTGGAATTGGAGAGCTGGGCTTTTTGTTGTTGAAGGGCAGCTTTTGCTCGTTCAAGATTGGATACATATATTTTGGGGTCAATCTTGGCAAGCAATTCTCCTTCTTTGACTTGATCTCCTTCTTTGACATAAAGTTCGATCACTTCTCCTGAAATATAAGGGGTGATTTTGATTTCTGTTTCCGGTTTGATATGACCGCTTGCAGTTACGGTTTCTACGATTGTTCTCTCTTTGGCTTTATCGACTTCGACGAAGGTGGCGGTTTTTTTGTTCTTTTGTGATGCCAGAATAAGTAATATAATGATTATCAGTCCAATGCCTGCGTATATCCAATATTTTCTTTTCATATACCGTTTATAATTTTATCAAAATTTGAAAGTGTAAAAGTACAAAATATATAATACGATTCTCCGAAAATTATTATTTAGGGTCTGTCGAAAATCACAGAGCTGCCTTCATTTTTTAATTTGTGCAACAATGAAGCATATAGATGCCTCGAAATAAATAAGTTAAAGAAGAGAAATGTTTCTTTCAAATGAAAATACTTTGTTTGAGAATAAGAGATATACAAGGCTGTTTGAGAAAAAATGTTGATTTTCCTTGCATTCTATTGGCGTAATTCATTCTCTTTCACGTATTTGAGAATTTTCAGCAGATCCTATTTACCGTAGATTTGGAGGAAAAATGCGAAAGCTACAAAACAAAAGTATAAGAAATCATCTTCGGACAAACAAAATTAATTATTTCTCCCGATCTTCTACATAGTTGACAATCAGCATTAGAGCATCAAAAGACCACCTCTACTCATCAACAAAGATGTTTTACAAAAACCTGAAAAACAAACACACAACAAGCTGACAATATGCACCTTTGTGCACTCAAAAACACAATCGCAATCCACCTGCACTCTCCTCCCCCAATATACAAGGAAAACTTCATAACAAGACAATTCAATTCATATTCAAAAAATATGATATAAAGATATCTTGAAATTTGACAAAATTCGCAATAAATGGAATGAAAAAGCAAAGAAAAAAGTCTAAAAATGAGACAAAATAATGTTCTTACTATCATATTTAGTTTTACTTTTGCA
>CAZLTF010000496.1:0-1815 GCA_964562195.1 uncultured Bacteroidales bacterium
GCAACAATATTAATAACACTAAAAATTTAGATGTCATCCTATTATTTTATAAAAGACTCAAGAAAACCTCAAAAACAACAGTCAGAACAGTAACAGCAACACAACCGTATGCAGCTTTCTTGGTCTCCTCGTTATCTTCCGTAACAAAATAAACGACAGCTACACCGGGCAACCAACAGCAAAATCCCCAAACGATAGATGGGATACCAGCTACCGGCTCCAGCATCTGAATGCCAAAGACTCCTGTTGACCCATAGCTTAATTCGGATGCCATAGGACTATCCATTTGCAATAAGTCCGAATAAGTTAGATCATTTTGATCTACAAATTGATCTACTACATTCAATGTAGCCAATTCACTTTGAATAGCTTTTGAATCATAGGTGAACAAATCTGCATCTCCTGCAAAACTTGCTTTTGCAAAAATCAATCCGACAAACATCAATAATACTGTAATTTTTTTCATAATAATCATTTTTATTTTAATATTTACATTTATACTCCTACTAATGCTACACCAAAGAGTAACGGGAGGGCGAACGCGAGACATCCAATCAAAACAGTCCCTGCGGCACAGCCATAAGCAGCTTTCTTCGTCTCCTCATTGTCTTCGGTGACCAAATATACAATTAATACACCTCCTACATTCAACACAAGTCCCCAGAGAAAAGATGGAATTCCTGCGACTGGCTCTATCATTTGAATCCCAAACGAACCGGTAGCCCCATACTTCAAATCGGAGGCTAAAGGATTATTCATCTGGGTCATTTCAGAATAGGTAAGGCTGCGATTCATATCAACAAATTGCTCAACAGCATCCAAAACAGCCAATTCCTTATCTACTTTCTTTGCATCATACGCAAATAAATCAGCTTGATTTGCAAAATTTGATTTTACAATCAACAATCCGGCAAGCACTAACAAAACAGAAATCTTTCTCATTCTATACAAATTTTAAAATATTTTCAGATGTCAAAAGTATAACATATTTGGATATGATAAATATTTTTTTTATTTTTTTTTATTCTCCCTTTCCGGCTATAAAAAACAGCCTCCTGCAATACACTATATTTTGAAAAACAAAACACATAATCCCAAGTAAAATACATTATTTCTTCAAAAATACAATTCACCACCAGATCATACAAATGGTATGAGAAGAAACGGCATGGTAATCATTTTATATGAATTAACGAACAAAAAAAATCCTCTTTATAGACAGTCCATAAAGAGGATTTTTTACTAAAATAACATTCTATTTTTTTAAACTAAAATGTTTTTTTGCTCCATAGGACGCACCTAAAATAAGAAGCAATGTCAATCCACCATCGAGAGGTGCTCCTACCGGCAGGTCAGAACCACCGGGACCACTTCCGCCACTTCCACCCGGAGGAGGAGGAACATCTGCATTCGCAGAAAAAGTTATTGCAAGCATCAAGCTCAATGTCAGAAGTGCCACTCTAAATCCTTTGTTTTTTAATATTTTCATCACAATTATTTGTTTTTAAAGTTTACAATAAGTAATTAGTGGATAAATACCTTCTTCGTGACAACATTATCACTACCCACTAACTTCACGATGAAGTATGTGTTGTCATCATTCATTTCGATAAGATTATCCCCACTTCCAATATTTGAGACCAGCACCTCTTTTCCTAATAGGTCATAGACATAAGCTTGTCCTGAGAAATTCTCCATCGGTATATTGATATGAATATTCTTTTCGTAAGTAAAAATACTTGCAAAAGAGTTGGCATCTTCAATTTCTTCAACATCGGTGGGAGCAGCAAAATGAACGGCAAAACGAGCAATCTC
>CAZLTF010000497.1:0-2838 GCA_964562195.1 uncultured Bacteroidales bacterium
ACTTTGACTCTCCATATTTATCTTTGCATTTTGCACATTTACTTTCGTCGCACCTCCATCAAAGATATTCCATTTTAGATTCAATCCGAGATTGAGTCCGTTGCGGTCTTGCCGGGCATACATCCCCAAATCATCATACAAGGCATTATTCAGACTATAAGAAGCCGATGTGCTTAGGACAGGATACCAAGCCGATTTACTCATTTTCAATTGGTAAGTGCTTATCTCTTTATTGATTTGCAACTGTTGAAGTTGAAAATTGTTGGATTGAAGAGCTTGTTTGATTTCATCAAAATTGAGTTGAAGATCAGGTTCGACATCACGCTTTACAACAAATTTCTGCTCTATTTCTCTTCCAAGTAAGAGATTCAAATTTCGTTTGGCAGTTTCCAACTGAATTCGTATATTCAGCAGTTTCAAGCTATCATTATTGGCATCCACTTCCGCATTCAAAACATCCAGTTGAGAAGCTTGTGAATAGGCATATTGCATTTTTGCTTTTTGCAAACGTTGCTTGGATATTTCAAAAGTCTCGGCAATCAAATCTTGATTTAGACTCAGCTGTGCTATTGCATAATAAGCCGAATAGACATTCAAAATCGTCGTATTCATCAAGTCCTTTTTCTGTACATCCGCCAGATCATACAAGGCTTTCAATTGGTCATTTCTATTTTTTCTGCTAAATCCGCCAAACAACATATAATTGACACCTATCGATGCACCATACGAAAGAGAATTGGCACCCGCTATCTCATTTTCCATATCATTTTGTGCTATCGTCAGACTGTTTGAATTGGCATAAGCCGAATTGCCACTTGCGCTAAGTGTTGGCAAATAGCCCGAATTGTAGAGGCTTTTATTATTTTCGGCTAACCTCCGCTTATTCTCCGTCAAGCGAATATCAAAATTCTTTTGCAAAGCAATCGCGATAGCATTGTCCACCTGTAAAGTATCCTGCGATTGTAAACTCACACTGACGACAAGAAAAAGTAGTATTAATTTTATTGATTTCATCTTATTTATATTTTTCATTGGTTTATTGTGTATTTTGAGCAATAAGTATTTTCGTTTTTCAAGATTTTTCAATTATCTTACCACAAATCACAAGGACTTTCCCAGCTCTAATTCACACACCTAATCTTGCATTTCCCTGACGGCTCTTTCAACAGATTCTCGCGGTGGTTTTTTCCCTTCCCAAAGATAAATTGCATACACTTTCAGATTATTAACGAAAGCCAAAAAGATGGGCAGTAATAACAAAGTCAAGAGCGTAGCATAAGCAATACCCCAAGAGATGGAAATTGCCATTGGCTTCAAAAACTGTGCTTGAAAACTTTTCTCAAAAAAGATCAAAGGTGTCAAACCGGCAACGGTGGTTATCGTTGTCAAAAAGATCGCCCTGAAGCGGGATTTTCCGGCTTCTATCAGGGCATCGTCAAATTTCATTCCTTTTTTGAGATTCATATTAAATTTGCTGATCAAAACCAAACCATCATTAACCATAATACCAATCAAAGCGATGATTCCCAACAAAGAAAGCATATTTACGGGAAAACCATGAAACCAATGTCCCCATCCTACCCCGACAAAAGCGAAGGGAATCAAACCCAATAATACAAAAGGCTGACTATAGCTCCTGAATGTCATCGCAATAACCAGAAAGATGAAGAATAGAATCACCGGAAAGACTTTTGCCGCTGATTTTTTTATTTTATCGGCAGCTCTATTTTGTCCTTCATACAAAGCGGATACACTTGGATACTTTTCGACAATGCGTGTAATAATCCGGGATTTGATATCATCCAGAAAATCCGTAGCACTGGCTTTTGAATTGCGCATATCGGCATCCACGCGAATCTCTCTTTGTCCGTCGAGGTGATTGATAGAGATGTCTCCTCTTGCGATGGAATAATCTGCGATTTCACTCAAGGGAATACGTTTACCTTTGGCAGTCAATATTCGCATTTCATCCAGATTTTTGATTGATTTTCGTTCTTCGGGGACATATCTCACCCACACTTTTATTTCATCCTGTCCCCTTTGAAAGCGTTGGACTTGTCGTCCGAAAAAGCCGCTTCTCACCTGCCCCATCACATCATTGAGCGTAAGCCCCAGCAGATAAGCATTGGGTTTGAGGTGAATTCTTATTTCTTTTATTCCTTGCGGGTCATTGTCCGTAATATCTTTCAATCCTTTTATTTTTTGCAACTCCTTTTTGAGCATCACTTTTGCCGCTTTGAGTTCTTCAATATTATTGCTCACCAGAGAAATAGAAATCGGTTTTCCTCCAAACATTGTTCCCGCACCGAAAGCAAGATTTTCGACACCATAAAATTCGCCGGAGGCTTCTTGAATATCTTTTGTAATCTCCGCTGCCGAAAAATCACGCAATTCTCCCTGCAAAAGATTGATACGCAAGGATGCAACCGAAGATCCCGGTCCAATGGTTTTGATGATATTCCGGATCACCGAATCACCTCTACTCTGTTTCTTTTGATAGTCCTTGTTCACCTCCCAAGCTCTTTTTTCGATAATTGAAATAATCGAATCGGTAATCCTCACATTCGTACCCTGTGGCATTGCCAAGTTGACAACAATCTTGTCACTCGAGACCTCCGGAAAGAAAGTAGTACGGATAATTCCCCCTTTCATTGCACCGAAGGTAAGCAGCAAGAAAGTTAATAAAATACTGAATCCCAAAAACTTAAAGCGGATAAAAAAGCGAAATACGGTCATATACAGCCGGTCACGCATAAAATTCATTATCCGTTCGCCATACACATTGAATTTGTATGGTTTTCCCTTTCTCGAAAGACCTTTGGAATGAGCAATATGAGC
>CAZLTF010000498.1:0-1744 GCA_964562195.1 uncultured Bacteroidales bacterium
GATGTTAACCTATTAAAATTACGAACTAATTTAATTTAATCTCTTTAAAACCTTCAAGGTTTATTAGTGTGCACATAAAATAATAAACAAATTAATTTTGTTGATAATAACGAGTGCGACAAACGGGGAATGCTCCCTCGCCCTTGTACTTGTCGGTAACGTACTTCATGAAGAGGATGGTCAGGACGTAATCCTTGTACTGGGATGCGTCCATGCCACCCCTGAGCTGGTTTGCGCTCTCCCAGAGCGAGCTGTACAGGTGTGATTTTTTTAGCGCCATTTCTTTTCGGTTACACTCCTAACCTCTTGATGCGGTTAAAAAATTTATTATTTTCACATCGTTATTTATGTTTTCCAGAAACTTGTCGAGCTGGTCAAAGTCCACAACATCAATCAAAAAATATTCGGTCTGGCTTGATCCGCCGGGTTTGATATAGGCATATTGGATTTCAAGAAGGAAATTTTCTCTGATTTTTTCCGGATCAGCCTGTTGGCCCATCTCTGTTTTGAATAGCATGTCAAAGTTATTGCAAATGATGACAGGATAGCGCACAAATCGTGAAATGTATGGGCTTTGATCTCTTTTTGATTGTATGATCGTCTTGCCACTTCTGAAAAACAGATATGCGTTGAGTGTCTGGTTAATTGCCTTGAAAAAAGGCTCATTTTCCGTGGCCTTGCCCTTTTGAGAGGCAAAAAATTTGGCTACCTTTTCATGTCCAGCCATGTAATGGAATTCTTCAACATACATATTGTCATCGTGTAGCTTGAGAATCTTTTTTACAAGTTTGCTTGCCTTGAACTGATCCTTTGTGTGGAACCAGAACACATTGATTCCATTTATATATTTGCACTCTAACAGGAGCTGAACATTGATCGTGCCTTTATCGGTGTGAAATCTATCTCTAAATTCAAAGGCCTTTTCTGCAATGATGTCGATTTCTCTCGGCTTGTTGGAAAAGGTATCAGTATAGTAAGGGCTGATTTGCACTGTCCAGCCCCGATCCTGAAAATATTTCACCACCTTGGAATGAAAATTGTTGCCGCTTGTTTTAATGATATCGCGGGTTTTTTGTAAATTATCACTCATGATTTCTCTTTTCTTTGTATCTTTGCCTAGGCTCTGTTTTGGATAGGATACCGCAAATGGTGCTGTTTGACAGTTAATGTTTTCTGGCTGATGAAGATGTTGCCAGTGATGTATGGCATGGTTTGTATAGCGGATAAAGATATCGGGCCTTATAGCAAAATGGAAAAGTGGAGGCCATTCTTTGAAGGGTGTGTCCCAATGTATGTCATACGACCTGCCACGAATATGCAGGGATGGAAGCGGAATACGGCTTTCGCTTCCTATTCAGTGATTTTTTTCGATATTGAAGAGCCTTGCAATCCGTACCCCTCTACCTCTTTCAAGTGCTTGTATCCTGCCCCGTCTGGGCTATTTTCTTGCTGTTTGTCTTGAAGGTTTGACCCTGAAACTGTGGTAATATATCATGAATCTTACAATAATTTGATCGATCCTGAAAATTGAATAACTATGAAAGAATAGCTCATGCAGTTGGCCAATGGGACTTTATTGGAAGTTCCTTGTCAGGTGCTTTATGCCAAATGCTGTGCTGGTAGCTCAAGGAGTCTGATAATGCTTGATATTTCAGAGCTTAAACCAGAATTTATTACTGATGAATCCGGAAATAAAAAGGCTGTAATCATTTCTATTTCTGAATTTGAAGAGTTAATGGAAGAC
>CAZLTF010000499.1:0-2140 GCA_964562195.1 uncultured Bacteroidales bacterium
GTATGGCTTTGATGGATTTTTCCACTCCCTTTCCATAATTGATATGGATATGCCTCACGATGGGTTCCCGATTTTCAAATACTTCGATTATTTTGCGAAATAAGACTTCCAATCCATCTCCTCTGGTGCCGATAGTAGGTACCAATGGAATACCCAGCAGAGCGCCCAAGGTCTGATAATCCAATTTGTCACCAGCTTTTTTCAACTCATCGTACATGTTCAGAGCACCTACGACTTTGAGATCCATGTCAATCAGTTGTGTAGTGAGAAATAGATTGCGTTCGAGATTGGAAGCATCCAAGACATTGAGAATGACATCCGGTGCTTTTTCAATGATATAATTGCGTGTTACGACTTCTTCTTTGGTGTAGGCTGAGAGTGAGTAAGTGCCGGGTAAATCAACAAGATTGAAGATGTATGTGTCCAATTCGTATTGTCCGGTTTTTATACCTACCGTAACTCCGGAATAGTTGCCCGTGTGTGCATTTTCACCGGATACGGTGTTGAAAATACTACTCTTTCCACAATTGGGATTGCCTACAATTGCAACATCAATGACTTTGCCTTTCTTGGCTGCATAGGGGAGAAGCTTCTCATCAAAAGTGCCATAATAGTTATCCTCCCTGTCAGCAGTATTCAAGGGGCTTACCTCGATTAGCGAAGCTTCATTTTTGCGGAGCGACACATTATATCCGAGTATGTGGTATTCGATAGGACCGTTGAGTGGCGTTTTTTTTACGACTTTAACCCGTTTTCCCTTTACAAAACCCATTTCCGAAATGCGTTTGCGAAATGCTCCCGTTCCTTTTATTTTCAGGATAATCGCCTCTTCTCCCTTTTTAACTTCCGATAATATCATATTCTATTGCTTTCATAGCTCTAAACAGCCGGATGGGAAATATGTTTATTATTAATTGAAGTTTCTTGTCTCTGCCGGAAACAAAATGACTCATAGTATCACCTTAAATCCCGTTCGTAAAGAATATGTTTGCGGACATAAAATAGGCTCAGCTGAAAAACTCAAACAGATGAAAAAGAATGAATCACGTAGATATGTTAATGGTAAAATGCAAGAGAAATACAGCGAAAACGAATAGACTGATGTTTGCGCTTTGCTAAAATTTGATGATTTTATTTACTGATAATGAAAGGTTTTTATCATTTTTGCTTACTTCTTTTTATGAATTTCGTGTTGTTTGTCCCCAAAACATATCATCTGTCCCCAAAACTTGACTTTTATATGGTGATTTTTGTATATTTGCATAAAATTAGCAATTTGATGATATTAATATGAAAAATATTGCTTTTTGTCCCGTAGGACTAATAGTTCTTTGTAGTAATAGATAAAGTATTGAGTATGAGAATAAAAAAGATGTTTGAATGTAGTATTGATAGGATTGGAGAGGAGAATAAGGTGTCTTTTTTCAAATTTGGTATAATTATTGGTAGAAAAGATAGCATGAAAAAATATTTTAATCATCTGTAGCATTTTCTGTTGAAATGAATTTTACGAGAACGGGATGTGGTGTCCGGTATTTTGTTTTTGACCGGATTTGAAAATATATCTGCTTGTCCGGCAGGCATCTGTGTGTATCTGTCATTTCACAGTTTGATGAGAAAATCAGTATTTCTCTGTCTAATTTTGTTAAGAGTATGTTGTGAAATATATGTTGAAAACTAATAATTAAATAAAATTTGAAAAAGATGAAAAAAACAATCCTAACAATTATTGCAATCGTGGGTGCATTTGCAGTTAATGCACAAGTCAATTATGGTACAAATACAGTAACAGGTAACAATGCAAGTGCCATAGGAAATAACAATACTGCTTCGGGTACAGAATCCTTTGTTGGTGGTATTGATTCAGAGTCATTGGGACAATACTCTTTTGTCTTCGGAGATGAAAATAAGGCTTGGAGTCGCAATGCTATTGCTCTTGGAAAGAGAGCATCTATCTTCGGTGCTTACTCAGTAGGTATAGGGGAAAATATACAAACCACCAGTACATCAGCTATGGTTATAGGTATAGGAGCAGATGACGATAATCCATTGGTAAACAGTAATAGCCGTTCCTTGATGATAGGCTATAATAGTGATATTCCAACACTATATGTAGGATCAAGCCTTGGCGTAGGCACCA
>CAZLTF010000500.1:0-1730 GCA_964562195.1 uncultured Bacteroidales bacterium
CCGAAGAAGATTTGAAAAAAGCGATCAAACATAAAGCCTTGATACATATCGATCATTTTGACGAGCTGTATTTGATAATGAAAATAGCAGACAAAAGCGAAAACAAACCCCGTCTCGCAATACGTATCAATATGGATACGGGAATCTATCCGCGTTGGGATCGTTTTGGCTTTAATTATGAAAACGGAGAAGCATGGAATGCACTCAATCGAATTTTGTTGTCCGACAAACTGGAATTGGTAGGACTGCATACACATATCGGCACTTACATAATGACGGCGACGGCTTATGGCGTAGCTGCTTCCAAGTTGGCAGAACTCGCAGTGCGAATAGAGAAAAAATTTAATCATGTCATCAAATACATCGATATGGGAGGTGGATTTGCTTCGCAAAATACACTCAAAGGTGCTTATCTGCCGGGAACGGATACCACACCAAGTTTTGATGAATTTGCAGAAGCCATCAGCAATGCGATTATCAACTCGGATATCAAACCCGAAAATCTTCCGATACTCTTCTTGGAAACCGGTAGGGCACTGGTCGATGATGCAGGATATCTACTGGGAAAAGTAGTCGCCAACAAACGTCTTGCCGATGGAAGACGTTCCACGATTATCAATATCGGTCTCAATCTACTCTTCACCTCAATGTGGTATCAACACGATATTTATCCGGGAAAAGAAACCAGTTTTCATACGGAAAATACTATTTTGTACGGTCCTTTGTGTATGAATATTGACATTGTCCGCGAAAGCATCGAATTTCCTTTGATGAATCCGGGAGATCCGGTAGTGATCAAACGTATCGGAGCTTACAATATGACTCAATGGTTGCAATTTATCGACTTGCGTCCAAAAATTATTATGATTGATCGCAACAAAAAAGTCCACGTTATCCGCGAAAATGAAACCAATGCTACTTTTGAAAGCATCGAACGGGTACCGGATTATTTGAAATAAAAAAAACGGGAGGATGATATGATATGCCATTCGCCGGTATTGTTTTTTGCCGGAAGGCATTGGTAAAATGCTTATTGCCAAATAGATATGGCATATCTTTTTTCTTATTTGATTTGCGTTCTTTGACATTTTGGTAAAATCAATTGACACTCTATTATTTAGTGGCTGCAGAGAATCACAGAAATACCTTCTTTTTTTATGCCTGTTTGGGAGTTTTTCAACGGACTTTATTTTTCCGGTACGGAATTTTGTTTATTGATTTCATATTATTGAAGATGGAATAAGAAAAAATTATACTTTTGTTTTTTTAAATAAAAGGTAGTATGATTCGACGTATTTTTGGAGGAATGATGTTTGTGTTTTTGAGTTTGCTTTGGAATGCTTGTACCAAAGATTATGTATATCACGAGCCTCTTTTGCCTCCTTCTTCACAGGATTCGATTGTAAAAAAATTGAGTTTTGCGGAACGCATTATTCCTATATTTCAAGACCATTGCGTAGAATGTCATACACCGGGTTTTGTATTGGATTTGACTGCAGCAAACGCCTACAACGACTTATGGGCAAAAAGTGAAATCGATACACTTACTCCCACAAATTCCAATCTCTATCTGCGGATGAGTAGTATTACCAACCCGATGCCTCCGGACGGAAATTTGCCCACAGATACGATACAGGTTGTTTTGCAATGGATACAAGAAGGCGCCAAAAACAATTAACACTCCGATTATGAGAACATTAGCAATAGTATTTATCAGTTTATTTTTGTCT
>CAZLTF010000501.1:0-1509 GCA_964562195.1 uncultured Bacteroidales bacterium
GTGTAATCTTGCGAAATTCGGTGATGCTTCCTTTGGCTATTTGTGCTTGCACATATTCTACACTCTCCCATATTCCCAATTTCACATTCATCACTTCATAATGGCGATAGACAGCAATAACAAAGATGGAAGTGAAAGTGAAAATTCCGCCTGCTTTGAGATAATCCATTGTGCCTGAATGCGTAATGCGGATATGATTGTCCTGATTGTCAACAATTTTCAACCACATATACCAACCGTAAATACTCATCAAAGTATAATAAATATTGATGATCAGATCTCCGTACATTTGCCATTGTGAGAGTAAATATACATAAAGTCCTGTACTGATTATCCCCGTCGGAAAAACTTTGATATCTTCTTTTTTGGCATAAAAAACACTGACAATACCAAAAAGTGCAGCGACAAGTTCCAATAAAATAAAAAACCAATGCGTATTTTGATAAGGTTCTGTAAAAAATTCAATGATTTGATTCATAGATGATTTTTCTTATAGTTTTGCCCACAACCGTAAGGCTTGTTCTTGGGCTTTGGCAATGATCTCTCGTTCATCTACGAGGACTGCTACGCCTTGTTTTACAATAAATCTTCCATTGGAGATGACACTGTCCACATGATTGCTGTCCAAACCGTAAACAAAATGTCCGGGAAAGTTCATCGGATGCACCGGTGTAGGTGTTTCATAATCCAAAATTACAAGATTGTTGCTTCCGTCACCGGAAAATTTATTGCTGCTTAGATACCAGTGGGCAGCGCGAAAGCGGGCGTATGCTTTGGCAGGATTCATCTTCTCGTGGTTTAGACCTGCAAAATAGGCAGCTTTGGATGAACGAAGCATGTCATTGTGCATGCCGTCAGTGCCGAGAAGTACCTTATTCTCAAATAAATCCCCATTGAAAAAACCAACTTGATTGTTGAGATTGCTTTCCATATTTTGAACGATCCATGCCTTGTGTTTGGCAATTGTTTTTTTCTCATCTTCTGTTAAATGAAGGGCATGTCCCAAAATGGTTTTGGAGTAATCCAAAATTCCATATTTTTCCAAGCGCTTCACAGGACTACTGCCATATTTTTCTACCGATATTCTCCGGTCTGCATCATCTTCGGCAAGGTGAATATGAATCCCCGAATCATATTCGGAAGCTAACGCACTGGCTTTTTCGAGTGTTTCGTCGGAGACGGTAAAAGAAGCGTGCAAGCCTACCAAGCCGTCATGATATTTCAGATAATTGCTTGTTTCTTCCAATCCTTCATCCCGTTTGTCAAGCCCGTCGCGGTCGCTGATTTCATAACATAATAAATGACTAACACCCACTTTGTCAAATGCTTGGGCAATGGTGTCAAGAGAATCATAGATCGCATTGGGGGAGGCGTGATGGTCGATCACAAAACTAACCCCTTTTTTGGCGGAGTCCAAAGCTGCAAACATGGCACTGGCTTCTATCATCTTTTGGTCTAAGGCTTTGTCCACACGCCACCAGATTTTCTCCAAAATCTCTGTGAAGTTGC
>CAZLTF010000502.1:0-3140 GCA_964562195.1 uncultured Bacteroidales bacterium
TGCAATTGGTCATAAAGCATTATATTACTCTTCGACAGGTTCAAGCCATGTAGCCAGTGGTTACCGAGTATTATACTATAACTCTTCCGGTGGGGCAAATGTAGGAAGTGGTTTTGAAACTTTGTTTTCCAATACAACCGGAAATTCTAATGTAGCCAGTGGATACCATGCTTTATACTCCAATACAACCGGAAACTACAATACTGCTATCGGTCGTCGCGCCTACGAATATGGTACCTATTCTAACTCTACAGCAATTGGCAACTATGCCTCTATTACCGCTAGCAACCAAGTAAGGTTGGGCAATGGTTCGGTTACTTCGATAGGAGGTTATACCAATTGGTCAAATATTTCGGACGCTCGATTCAAGAAAGAGGTAAAAGAGAATGTACCCGGATTGGATTTTGTACTCAAGCTGCGTCCGGTTACTTATCATCTGGATATGGAAGCCATCGCTCAATATCAAAAAATTCCGGACAGCCTCCGTATGCAGGAAGCAGAACAAACAAAAGGCAGCATTCTACAAACCGGTTTTATCGCTCAAGAAGTAGAGCAGGCAGCTCAAGAGTCCGCCTATGAATTTAGTGGTGTTGATGCTCCCAAAAACAAAGAGGATCATTACGGTCTGCGTTATGCGGAGTTTGTAGTGCCTTTGGTCAAAGCGGTTCAGGAGTTAAACGACAAAAACAGTCAATTGAAAGACGAAAACAAAGAAATAAAAGCCCAAATAAAAGAATTATTCTTACAAATAGAAAAGCTAAAAGTAAAACAATAACAATCGTATTTCTCAAAGCTCTGTCTAAGGGTAGGGCTTTTTTACTTCACTACAATTTATCTTATACCCTTAACATTTATCAAACGATTGTCAAATAAATCTAAGAAAACATTATGAAACAAGTAACTTATATTTTACTCCTAAGCCTATTGCCTTTATTGACAATGGGGCAATACAGTTGGAAATCATATAGCCTTTCTGCTACCGGTGGTGCACAGAGCAATAGTAGTTATTCCTCCGTCTCTTCACTTCAACACTATGAAGCATCCGGGAATAACAATAATACATATTCGGGAAATACCGGATTTTTGCATCCGGCAATAGTATTAATCATTCCGGATATTGACTTAGGTCTCAAAGCATATCTTGAAGGAGCTTATAATGGTACGGAAATGAACACGGATATCAAAAATCTTCTTCCCAACAATCAACCTTATAATGTTAGTCCCTGGGCATATTCCGGGACGGAGTCATTTACAAGTCTTCCCAATCAGAACATTGTGGATTGGGTGTTGATAGAAATTAGGGATGCGGCAAATGCATCTTCTGCTGACAATAGCACTATCGTAGCACGGCAAGCCGGATTTTTGCTGAATGACGGAAGTGTGGTTGCTGCTGACGGCAGTAGCCATCCGCGTTTTACGTTGAGCATTTCACAAAACCTATTTGTAGTGATTTATCACCGTAACCATTTATCGGTATTGAGCAATTATGCACTTAGCCAGTCAGGAGGAGTCTATACCTATGATTTTACCGATAATGTAAACAAAGCTTATGGAGGCAGCAATGCACACAAAAACCTTGGCAGTGGAATCTATGGCTTATTTAGTGGGGATGCTAATGCTGATGGAAACATTTCGAATAATGACAAAGTTATTTGGACGAATCATAGCGGACAGAATGCTTACCATGCTTCGGATATGAATCTCGATGGAGAGATAAATAATCCCGATAAAAATGATGTATGGTTTCCTAATACCGGTCAAACGAGTCAGGTGCCTCAATAGACCGGCTATTGTAGAGATCACTTGTATTCAGGCAAGATCGCATTCTGGTTGATATGATAGATCCAAAAATCATTTTTGTCCTTATTATCGGTTTGTGTATTTAGGTCAAAATCGCTTTGCAAATAGGCTTTTGTTCCGGTGGCTGTTTTCCATTCTTGGTAGTCTTCGATCGAAATACTGTCGTTGGCATTTGCATCCGAAACGGTCATTCCATATACATTATCTTCGAGAAATGACAGAGCCTCATCTCCGCCGTAAATTTCGTTCGCATTGGAATGAAAATCATACGAGAAAGTTCCATTTTGATAGTTTAAGGCGTGTTTTGACATAATTGGAAGGTGGTTTCGATGTCTTAACACTAAATAAAGACTATCCTCCGTATTCAACACTATAGAAGGTTTTGAACTTCCATCCAGATCAAGAATTTTTCCACTTTTGTCCAGTAAATAAGCCTTTTTGATTTGTGCATACTTGGGTAATGCAGAATCTGCTCCATAGGAATTAGAACGTATTTCCATTAGCAACCAATCTACAATATCAGGATTTGGAATAATGCTTAGATTCACACTGTCCGGACAATTCCATGGAGCATCCGAATAGGGATGTGCCAAAGGAATAAAATCAGGATTCAACAATGTTGACATTTCATTCAGAGAGCTGTCATAAGCTCCTTCAAGAAATACTTCGATATCAAAATTTGCTCTTTGCAAGATGGTATCTACTTTGTTTAGTACCCAGTTTTCAGGATCAATTTCGATCTCCGCAATAGATTGAGAAAAGTGCAACAGATAAGTTGTGTCATTGCAAGTTTGTTGCAATTTTACAATCGTATCCATACCTTCTCCTCTGATTCGATACTCCATAGGTATAGTAAAGAGTCCGGTCGTAGGACAAGAGGAGGTCTGTTTCACTTCCAGCCAGAGGCTGTCTTGCTTTTGTTCCCATACTAAATTATAGATTGGATAGCCTTCTCCATAATACCATTGCTCAAAAAAATCAAAGAAATCAATGCCTGTGGTACTTTCCAGTACATTTCTGAAATCATCTCCCGTAGCTACACTATCTCTGTATAGGGTTTGGTAGTTTCGAAATGCCAAAAAGAATAGACTGTCATTGTCTGTCATATACCTCAACATATGAACCAAAGAGGCTCCTTTGTGATAGGTTAAGCGTCCATTGAAGATCCGTCCAAAAGAACCAATTTCATCTTCGGGAACATAAACAGAGCCGCATTCGGCTAGCAATGCAGAGTTCATATATGTATTCATTTTCCCGTGATATGCACTTGGTGAAAAAACATACCCATAGACAAAAGCAGTACTAAAAGTAGCAAAACCTTCATTTACCCATATATCTTG
>CAZLTF010000503.1:0-4774 GCA_964562195.1 uncultured Bacteroidales bacterium
TTTTTATGTCTGATTTTGCTAAATATGCATCTTCTATTAATGTTTGAAAAAAATATATCAACTTAGCAACAGTACTCTTCCCGCTAGCCTGTTTGCCGATAAGCACAACAATCTTAGGAATTTCAATTTCCGCTGCTTCGATAGGACCAAAATTGTTAATTATTATTTTTTGCATAGTTCACAAAATTAATTTTCAAAAGTACAAATTATTCAAACATTCAAAATCTCAATCATCTCCAACAAACTCTCACTAAGTTTCTTATTATGTTTGTCCGCTACAGAAAACGCTACGGGGACAATATTTCGATGTTGTTTACCCATCATTACTCCGGATTGTCCTTCGAGAAGAGTTTTGACTGCGGCGACCCCCATTTCACTCCCCAACAATCTATCCATCGCGCTCGGGCTGCCACCTCTCTGGATGTGTCCAAGTATTGTTACACGGGGATTGAAATCCGGGAAATCTTCCTTGATTCGTCCGGCGATAGCGACCGCACCACCAGCATCATCGCCTTCTGCTACCAAAACGATTGCCGAAGATTTTGTATGTTTGTAAGTATTGTGTAGATAGTCCTTCAATTTTTCGTAATTCGTATGAACTTCCGGTACCAAGATAGAGTCCGCTCCGGTAGCTATTCCACTACGCAAAGCAATAAAACCGGCATCCCTGCCCATCACTTCAATAAAAAACAAACGGTCAAAAGCCGAAGCAGTATCTCTGATTTTGTCCACTGCATCGACAACATTATTGAGGGCGGTATCATAGCCCAAAGTATAGTCTGTGCCATCCAAGTCATTGTCGATCGTGCCGGGAATACCGACTACCGGAATATCATATTCTTTGGAGAAGACGTTTGCGCCACGAAAAGAACCGTTCCCACCAATAACAACCAATGCATCAATATTATGTTCTTTAAGTTTTTCATAAGCTTGTTTTCGATACCGTGATTCCAAAAAACGTTTGGAACGAGCGGTTTTTAAGATGGTCCCTCCCCGGTTGATAATATCCGAGACATCATGAGTTTTGAGTTCCTTTATCTGTCCGTCAATCATTCCCTCGTAGCCATGGTAAATTCCGAAGGCTTTTCTTCCAAAATAGATGGAAGTTCTGACTACGGCTCTTACTGCGGCATTCATTCCCGGAGAATCACCACCGGAGGTCAACAAGGCGATATTTTGCAGGTTTGACATTTGTCTTTTTCCCATACATCAAATTTTTTGTAAAAGTACAACTATTTATGAATAAGGATAAACAAAAACAGATATTTATCATTTTTTCATCGAAGCATAATTATGCTCTTTATGTCCGGTATTTATACGGTATTGCAAGCATCTAAAACAAGGATCCCTGATCCGCCTGTTTTTTTCGTCCCAGGTGTTTGTATGCCAAGTCCGTAACCTCTCGTCCACGAGGGGTCCGCATCAAAAAACCTTCTTGAATCAGAAAAGGTTCATAGACCTCTTCAATCGTTCCCGGGTCTTCACCGACAGCAGTCGCGATGGTAGTCAGACCGACGGGACCACCTTTAAACTTATCGATGATCGTGCCCAAAATTTTATTATCCATTTCATCCAGACCATAATCATCTACATTGAGGGCGGCGAGGGCATAGACTGAGATTTTCTTATCAATTTTACCACTTCCTTTGATCTGTGCAAAATCCCGGACTCTTCGCAATAATAGGTTGGCAATACGGGGTGTTCCGCGGCTACGGCGAGCGATCTCATACGCCGCCTCATCGTCTATCACGACTTTCAAAATCGAAGCCGACCGCCGGATAATAGCTGCCAAAGTATCCGAATTGTAATATTCCAGACGAAGATTAATACCGATACGCGAACGCAAAGGAGCTGTCAGCAATCCGGAACGTGTAGTAGCTCCGATCAGCGTAAAAGGATTGAGTGTAATCTGAACCGTACGAGCATTGGGACCGGTCTCAATCATAATATCAATCTTGTAATCTTCCATTGCCGAATATAAATATTCTTCGACTATAGGCGAAAGGCGGTGTATCTCATCAATAAAAAGGACATCATTGGGTTCGAGATTGGTCAAAAGTCCGGCAAGGTCTCCGGGCTTATCCAAGACCGGGCCGGAAGTCGTTTTGATATTCACTCCCAGTTCATTGGAGATAATATACGAAAGAGTGGTCTTCCCCAGCCCCGGAGGACCGTGCAAAAGAACGTGATCAAGCGCTTCACCTCGCAATTTGGCAGCTTGAACAAAAATCTCCAAATTGTCCACGACTGCAGGCTGTCCTGCAAAATCATCAAATTCTACAGGTCGCAGCACATTTTCTATTTCTCTCTCCGTATTTGTTAAATGTGTGCCTTCGGCATCCAAATTTTCATTCATAATGAAACAATCTTAATTAGAACTAAATGGGTGAATTAAAAGTATCTCCATCCTCCACTCTACCGCTTTTGTAGCCTTTCATAAACCAATGCATTCGCTGCTTGGAAGTCCCGTGAGTAAAAGCATCGGGCACGACGTATCCTTGTGCTTGTTTTTGTAAATGGTCATCACCGATAGCATTGGCAGCGCGTAATGCCTCTTCAATATCACCCGCTTCCAGAATATTTTTCATAGCATCCGCATGTTTGGCCCAAAGTCCGGCAAAATAATCTGCTTGCAACTCCAGACGTACGGAAAGCTTATTGTATTCCGTTTTGCTCAATCTTCTTCTTTGAGAATGTACTTGATCGGTGATTCCCAACAAATACTGAACATGATGTCCGACTTCATGCGCTATCACATAAGCCATCGCAAAATCTCCTGAGGCTCCAAAACGTGATGACAACTCTTCAAAAAATTGGGTATCCAAATACACTTTTTGATCTGCGGGGCAATAAAAAGGACCGGTAGCAGCACTCGCCATTCCGCAAGCAGCGGAAGTACTTTCCGTAAACAAAACCAATGTCGGGGCTTGATAATGACTACCCAACTGTTCACGAAACACTTTCTCCCATACATCTTCGGTATCCTTCAAGACCACTTTTGAAAATTGTGCCAATTGCTCTTGCCGCTGACTAATGGGACGTTCTGTGGTCGTACCTCCGGACAATCCACCGGTCTGTTGTAGCAGAGAAAGTGGATTTTGTCCCGTGATATACGAAAAAACAACGATGGCAATAATCCCCATTATTCCGATTCCTCCCCCTACTCTTTTGGTATTTCTCCGGCGGTCTTCAACATTCTGACTGCCTGTTCTTCCTTTCCAACGCATAAAATATTTTTTTTTGCAAAAGTATAGCTTTTTACTCAAAAAATCGAATTTCTTCTGTCCAAACATTTTTTTCATTTCCGGCATAGCAAAAAAGCCCCGCTTACAATACCGGAAACATAACTATCATAGGCAAAGGAAGAAATTTATATACCGGTTAAGCAATACTTTTTGTGATAAATCCCAAAATCTCACTTGTCAGAAATAAAAGCTTGGTTAAATTTGGTTAAAAGAAGATTTGCAATTGAGAATTATCATACTTTTGTATTCTATGAATAAGCGCCTGTTTATATTAATAATAGTCGGTTTAAGTGCGGCACTCGTTGGCTTGATGATTATCCAGTCTTATTGGGTAAAAAATACCATGGCTGTCAAAGAAGCACAATTTATCGGAAATGTAAAAAGAGCAATGGAAAACGTCGTCTTGAATCTCGAGAAGCAAGAACGAAACACACTCTTGAAAGACTGGTACGCAAAAATGGGATATCCGGATTCGACAGGCAGCAATCTTTTATCCCCATACATGATTGACCCTTCATTTTTTCAAAATTTTATCAATCCCAATGTGGTTTTACCCATAGAAGAGCGAATAAATATTAATTCTCTTGACTCATTGATCCGCAAAGAATTGAAAGAGCAAGGCATAAACACACAATACGAGTACGGTGTTTTTAGCAAAAGCCGGTATCTGATGGCAATCCAAAAAACCGGTAAATATCCCGAACAATTGCTCAACGAATCGTATTCAATCGGACTATTTCCCAATGATGTGATGGGTGAAATTAACTATCTTCTGCTATATTTTCCTCACAAAAGCAGGTTTCTCATTTCCCAGTTGTGGTTATTATTAGCCATTTCGATTGTCTTGGTTTTGATAATCATCTTTTCTTTCGGTTATAGTATTTGGACTATCCTCAGACAAAAGAAACTATCCGAGCTAAAAAATGATTTTATCAACAATATGACACACGAGTTTAAGACCCCCATTTCTACCATTTCGCTTGCTTGTGAAGCGCTTGAAGACAAAGACATTGCTAAATCCGAAGAGGCGGTGAGCAATTATGTGGACATCATTCGTCAGGAAAACAGCCGTCTTCGCAATATGGCCGAGCGGATTTTGCAGTCTGCTTCCCTCGAGAAAGGTAAGATTGCAATGAAAAAAGAAGAAGTGGATATGCACAAAATTATCAACAACGCATTGAACAACATACGGCTACAAGTTGGCAAAAGAGGCGGCAAAATCGAAATCCAATTTGAAGCCAAACAACATATTGTACTTGGTGACCGCGTTCATCTTACCAACGTGATATACAATCTGTTGGACAATGCAAACAAATACTCTCCGGAGTCTCCGAAAATTTGCATCCGGACTCAAAGCACCTACAGCGAAATCAATATTTCCATCAAAGATCAAGGAATCGGAATTAGCAAAGCCAATCAAAAGAAGGTCTTTGACAAACTCTACCGCGTTCCTACCGGTAATATTCATAACGTAAAAGGTTTTGGATTGGGACTGGGATATGTTAAAGCCGTTGTCGAAAATCACAATG
>CAZLTF010000504.1:0-2140 GCA_964562195.1 uncultured Bacteroidales bacterium
TCCGTTTTGTACACCGCTGGTGAAAATGTTAGCTGCACCTATCACTTCTACTTCCGCCAATTTTTCGGGCAATGCTTCTCCCAAATCTTACGATGATATTGATCCTAAACTAATCAAAAAAGTGGACTATGCCGTCAATCCCACATTATTCACTTCCAATTACGGTATTTCATCCGCCATCTACAAAGTGATGAATGACACAAAGGTAATCTGTATCCGTGAATAAATCACAGCTTATATTTTTAACATTTCTTTTGTTTCTTTAACGATTTGGATAGCTTTTCTTTCCCCAATAATTTATTACTTTGCAGTCGGAAACATATACAACTTATAAAAATGAAACAAAGCAGATTTTTACTTTTACTGATACTCTCCTTATTAAGTCTCAAATCATATACACAGAACGATCGTTCGGGAGCATTGAAGATCTTCTTGGATGGGGATTTTGACAAAACTTACATAAAAGAAAACTTTACCGTTGTCAATTATGTCAGAGATCGTTTATTGGCGGATGTTCACATTCAACTCACGACAATGAGAACGGCAAGCGGAGGTCGTAAATTTACGATGGAATTTATCGGACAAAACCAATATAAAGCGTGGCAGGATACAATCATATTTTTTCTCGAATCCAACTTCTCAAAAGATGAAAAAAGACTACTAGTATATCAGAAACTAAAACTTGGTTTAGTACCCTATTTGCTAAAAACCCCCTATGCAAGCAAATTGACTCTAAACATCGAAGGGCAAAATAATAATGAAGAAACCAAAACCGATGCTTGGAATCACTGGGTATTTAATATCTATGCAGGAGGATTTTCAAGTGGAGCGAAATCTTACAATCAATTAAATACTTGGAGCGGATTTTCCGTATCGCGAGTGACAGAAAAACTAAAAATCGAAAATAGTGTAAACGGAAATTTCATGCAAAACATATACCGCAGTTATGACGGAGACAGTTTAATATATTCGGATACTACCCAAAACTACGGATACGGTTTGTACAATCTGACAACCAAAAGCATTGGCAACCACTGGGGAATAGGAGGATTTATGAAGATAAAACAATCATCATACAACAATTTGAAGCTCCAAATATCCATCACACCGGCGATAGAGTACAATGTATTTCCGTATTCCGAAGCCTCCAAAAAACAACTCCGCTTCTTATACTTCATCGGTCCCAAATGGAATACCTATTTTGACACCACGGTCTTTCTCAAAACACAAGAATTGGTGTACGAACAAACCCTGCAAGCCCACTACAAACACATTACAAAATGGGGGCAGTTTAATCTTAGCGCATTCTATTCCAACTATTTTCAAGATTTCAGTCTATTGGATTTTGGTTTTGACATAGGCACACAAGTCAGACTTGTCAAAGGTCTCTCTTTGGGTATTGACGGGAAGGTCAGTTTTCCGAGAGACCAAATCACTTTGCGCAAAGGCTCTACGAGTTCTGTCGATTTATATACTCGTCAAAGAGAATTGCAAACAGACTATTCGTACTTCGTAAATATAAGACTCTCCTACACCTTCGGATCAATATACAACAATGTAGTCAACCCCCGCTTTGACAGAAATTTTTAACATCACGAAAGAGTCTCAAATATTTTCAATTCCGGTCACCGGAGTAGCAAGCCAACAATCACAAGACGGCTGCTGCGAATATGTGAAAAACTTCTAACTACTAGCTCTTGTATCTATTGATATTAGTTGTACTTTTGCATAAAATATATTTTATAATGCCTGAGAATAAGTATAATGAAGATTAGATAAAGTCCTTGGAATGGAAAGAACATATCCGCCTGCGTCCGGGTATGTATATCGGCAAATTAGGAGATGGAAGTTCACGCGACGATGGAATCTATGTCCTATTGAAAGAAGTCGTGGACAATGCTATTGACGAATTTGTAATGGGGAACGGCAAAACCATAGAAGTAGATATCAACGGCAAAGAAGTACGTGTGCGTGATTATGGACGCGGCATCCCTCTGGGCAAGGTAATCGCTTGTGTATCACAGATTAACACAGGTGCAAAATATGATTCCAAAGTATTTAAAAAGTCCGTTGGACTAAATGGAGTAGGCTCCAAAGCCGTCAATGCACTATCTTCATATTTCAAAACACATACATTTTT
>CAZLTF010000505.1:0-3418 GCA_964562195.1 uncultured Bacteroidales bacterium
CAATATTAGTATTTCTATTGATTCTTTTTGTTGATCGGTCTTTGATTGTTTTTGGTGTTACACTTGGTTTTTCAACGTTGATATATCTGAGTTTGGTTTATTTTAGCAAATCTCCTGCATTTAGATTGCCCAAAGAATTTCTTGTTGCCCTTATTTACACGGCGGGGATATGGTATTATCCAATGTCTTTTGCGCCGGAGATAAATTTTATGGAGTTATTATTTCCATTTTTATTTTTCTTATTGGTGTTATTTGTTTTGCTACTCTATTCTTATGTTGATTTGGAAATAGATATTCAAAATATGTATTATGGAATTTTTGCCTTTACGGATAGGGATTTTCATTCTATAATTTTACGAGGAGTCTTGCTATTGGAGGTGGTGAGTTTTGCTTTGATGGTTTATTTTTTCCCAATGGAGGTGTTTTTTGTTAATGGTTTGATATTTTTATTGATGATTGTCTTGAATATATATCTATATCTGTTTGGCAATTCGCTGAGAGAGAATGGTTTATATCGTTTTTGGGGGGAGTTTGTATTTTATATTCCCGGTATTGTGATTGGTGTCAATAAGTTTATTACTTTTGTAGAAAGTTTATTCTAATGGAAAGAAAACCCGAATATTTTGGTGATTGGTGGGCAATCATCAGCACGTTTGAGAAAGTGATGTGGATAATAGCGGTTGTAGCATCGGTCTTATTTTTATTTCAAATGTTTATGTTTTACAATTCATTTCTGCAAGGTGATGAAGATGAAACAGATGTAGAAAACAGTTCGACCTATATTGAGAATTTGGTATCGTACAAATCATGGGTAATATTCTTCACTTTCTTTAGCTGGGGTGCTCTTTACGCATATTCCAACTTTGGTTTTGGGACAGTACTCTCTACACTGTCCGGAATTGTAGGAGGAATATTACTTTCATTGGGTTTTGCCTATATTTTTACCTATTTTGATTCTTCCGGAGATTAGGTAAAATCCGTATAACCTTTTTCCCGTAGGGAAGGAATGAGGTCATCATTTTTTCCTATTCCGAAGAGTTTCCTGATTTTTTTGATATCCCTCTGAATGGTTCTCACACTGGTGCCTCTTTTGGGAGCAGTTTCTTCAAATTTCTTTGAAATGCTAATCACGGAATAGCCTTGATAAATATACTTGATGATAAGTTTCAGGTTGTCATCGAGTTTAGCCGGTTTGTCATTGAAAAACCGAATGGCTTCCGAGTAATAATTTGTTTGATCAATGTAGATGCTTTTGATGGCATTTCTAATATCGATGATGCTTTTAGGACTTTTTACGATATATGCCTCAGGGTTCACGTTTTTGATTACTTTTTTCACAATTCTTGGCTCATCGTATTGCGAATAAATAATCGTATTGAAATTGGGATTGATATCCTTAAGCTCGAGGACAAGCTTCTCTCCTTCCAGCATTCGATAATGTTTCCATGTCTTTTCTCCCCCTAAGTTTAGATCCATAATGACTAATTCGAAGGGAGACTTTGTTTTATTTTCTTTGTCAAACATTCTAATGCATTCCTTGTAGTTTACCGTACGTCTAATCATAAAATTAAATTCTGGCATATTCAACAGGATCATTTGAATAGCAATGGAGATTGAATCAACATCATCTACAATCAGAACTTTTAGATTTTTTTGCATAACAATTTATTTTTTTTCTTCAATACTAATTTTAATTTCTGTTCCTTTGTTTATTTTACTATTGATGGTAAGGGTGCCATTTATTTCATTTACCCTTTCTTGAACATTTATCAGACCATTTGAATCAACAATATGTTCAGTATCAAACCCAACTCCATTATCAATAATTTGAATTTGTGTTGTATTTCGCCTTTTGTTGAAGTGAATTTTGATAAACTCCGCCTCACTATATTTTACAGCGTTCTGAACACACTCTTGTATGGAATAATACAAATGTTCTTTTGTTTCATCTTTTAAAGAACTCCAGTCGTATTCCGAAACGTTTGTTTCTATTTTACTCTTTGTAGATGCTTCGAAATCATTTACAAGATTCAGAATACTTTCTGCAAAAGTAATACTTTTTCTATCAACTTTTCTTAATTTTCTCGAATATTTTCTTATTTTTTCATAAACCTCTGAAAATTCAGCATTCATATCCGAAAGTTTGAACGGTGAATCTTCTCCTGTTTCTTCCAAAAGCTGGTATTTGAGAAGTACTCCGAAGATTTCTCCACCGATAACATCATGAAGGTCAGACGATATATTGTCTTTTAATTTTCTAATATTGCGCTGTGCTTCTGCTTCCTTCAAAAGTATTGTGTGTTTCTTCTTGTTGATAGAATGAATATACCAAAAGACCAGAATGATAATGGTTAGAAGACTTGATAAAAGTACAATTAATAATTTCTTGCGTAAATTTTCGATCTTCAATGTATTTGCCAAATTCTCCACTTTGAGCTTCTCGTTTTGCTCTTGGGTCAATTTGGTTTGAAATTTAATATTTGCATTGACGACTGCTTCCGCTTTTTGTTTCTCATGCAAGGCATCTTTGAGACTGTCTAAGCGGAGTTGTGTGCTAAATGCCGCTCGAAAATCTGCTTTTTTTGCATTGATATCACGTTGAGTCTCTAATGCCATAAGCAAACTCTCCGGATAATTAGTCTCCTTTAACATCGCAAGAGACTGCTGAATCTTACGGCTTGCCAATGCTATTCGATTGGTAGATAGATACACTTTTGCTTGCAGTGTCAATATATTAATGACACCTTTTTCATATTTCAATCCGGAATATATGATATATGCCTTGTTCAATTGTTGTTCGGCTAAATGATATTTCTCATCACGATACGACAATTCCCCCCAATTTTCTAAAATTATACCTTGTTGTTTTACAGAGTTGTAGTCAGTAGCAATATTAAATGCCTTCGAATAATAATACCTTGCGGAGTCATATTGCTTGGTCTCATTAAATATGTTTGCGATATTTGTTAGAAATTTCGTGGTTTTTATTGGTTTGTTTAATGTTAAACTAATATAGTAACCTTTACGATAGTTGTCAATACCCGAGGAATATTCTTTTATTTTCCGGGCTAAGCTCCCCAGACTATTGTAGCAAGATGATTGCCCCGCAAGATAATTAAGATCAAAAAATACTTCTAAAGCTATGTGATAGTAGGATGTAGCCGTTTTGAAATCATTTATTTTTTTGTAAATAGACCCCAGACCTCTCAAACATATTCCATACATCAGGCTGTCATTTGTCGAGAGGTAGATGTCTTTGGATATATGTAAATGCGATAAGGCTTCTGAATACTCTTTTCTGCTCATATACACTGAAGCGATATTGTATTGTGCTTTTGCCTTACTGCCATAATACCCCAGAAGAGAGGCGATTGAGTCTATTTTTTTATTTATCTTTAATGTTGAATCCAATTCCGAA
>CAZLTF010000506.1:0-1879 GCA_964562195.1 uncultured Bacteroidales bacterium
GCAGCTGACATAATCCTTACCGCACCTGGCCTTGGTGTAATAAATGAGGCAATAAAACAGGCCCGCATCACATTTGAACGGATGAAGAGCTATTCAATTTTCAGGGTGGCAGAAACCATCCGTATTATTTTGTTTATGGCCTTAAGCATCATTGTGTTTAATTTTTATCCAGTCACAGCCCTTATGATTATCATTTTGGCCTTATTAAATGACATACCAATTCTGGCAATTGCCTATGACAATACTAAAATAAACCAGTCTCCTGTACGTTGGAACATGACAGAACTGTTGACCGTGGCCTCAGTGCTTGGAATTACGGGAGTCATGAGTTCATTCTTGGTCTTTTTTCTACTGGAAGAACTCAAATTTTCCGCTTCAATGATTCAGTCATTTTTGTTTGCAAAGCTTGTTATCGCTGGTCATGGAACCATCTACAATACCAGGACAGATGGCTGGTTCTGGAGACGGCCCTTTCCCTCCTGGATACTTTTTGGCGCCACCTTTTCTACCCGTGTGCTGGGCACGCTGATCGCAGTCTATGGTTTCATGATAACGCCCATCGGATGGAAATATGCACTTTATATGTGGGGTTATGCACTTGCCAGTTTTGTGATTAATGACGCAGTGAAAATGGGGACCTATCGCCTGTTGAGGCGAAAAAGGTTGCTGGCCTGATTCCTAGAATTCTCTTTTAGAAGTCACTTCCTTTTTTATCATGTCAAGCACCTTGCTAAGTACTGAGATAACGTTTTCCCTAATGTCTCCTGCAACACCGAGGAGCATGATGTCATCCCCTATTTTTAGCTTTCCTTCATGGATTTGCGCTTCCACGGCCACGATTCCTGGAACTCCTCTTGCCTCCTGGAGGATCTGTTCAAGCCGTTCCCAATCCACTCTTACCTCTATTTCCGAAACCCTTTGTCCATCCCTGGAGCTGTCCCTGACGATGCCATTGTGGATGAGGATCATGCCAGCCTTATTGATATTAGCTGAAGATCTTATCTTTTCCCTAAATTTTTCAATATCTAACGTGATATTGGCCATCCTATGCTCCCGCTTTTTATAGTGTGAAGTCTTTAAAATTTTGAGATCTTAAACCTTGAACAACTTTATAATTGACATGTCAATTATTTAGTCTGTAACTAATTTCCCTTTAATTTCATATAGATAGCTTGACATGTCTTGCCGGGTAATCTACGATTGATCATGGCAGCTTGCTTTAACCGGCTATTATGAGCTTTAAAATATTTTTCATTTTTGATTATGGCAGTATACAATTTTTCGCCCTATCACTTTGCAAGTTGAACCTTGAGCGAACTTTCATGCTACAGCACATTTTGCCCTGTTATGCATGAAGGTTTTGTAAGACTAACATAAGGGGGATCAGAGATGAAGAGGAGAATTTTGTTTTTTTTCATGGTGTTAGCCTTGATTATGCCGCAGCTATCAACTGCTGGCGTTACAACGCCCACACCAGAAGAGCTGCTAAGAAGGATTGATGAACTGACCAGGGAGCTTAACAAGGTCAAGCAAGAACTGCAGCTGGTTAAGGCACAACAAGAACAGACATCCGATACTGTGGAAGAGGTTGCTGCAAAAGTGGAAGAGTCAGTGGGCGGACCTGGAAGCAGGCTTGAGCTTTCCGGGGACTTTCGTTTTAGGCTGGACAGCACAAGGGCCCATGTTCCTGGATACTATCAATATCAGACTGATTCCAGTGGTAATCCCATTGCGCCAACGTATGTAAGCGCTTTCAATACCAATAATGATACGCTCTATACCAATCGTCTGAGGCTCAATATCAAGGCGAGGGCCACAGAAAATATAGTCTTCAAGGGAAGATTAGCCATGTACAAGATATGGGGAATGGAAACAGACA
>CAZLTF010000507.1:0-1566 GCA_964562195.1 uncultured Bacteroidales bacterium
CAAGAGAGAGGACCTTCCTTATATTTGCCGCATAACCGGCCTTTCATCCACCACACAAACTTCTTTAAAAGAAAAGTTACAACAACATCTTCTAGAACAGACAGAAAAACATCTGCACCGTTTTCAGCACATCAATGATGAATTCGATAAAAACGAATTGCTAGACCTTTATTTCAGTCAAGAAGCACCTTTTGGAATCAATGGTAAAAAAATGGAGTTTCCCGATGCGATCATGATGCTTTCTTTCAAGCGGTTTACGCAAACCACATCAAAAAGTATCATTGTTGTGTCTAACGATAAAGGAATAGAAGCTTTTTGCATGAATCATAATATACCTCAAGTAAATTTTGTAAGTGCAGCAGTAAATGTCATCAACATGCATTTCCAGCCTAATAATTTTTTCAAACGAACCAAGCATAAAATAAAGCAGGGCATTTTTGACTATATCCTGCATGGAAATATAGATTTTATTTTTTATGGCTACACTCTTGACGATACGATATATGCCGAAGAATATGAAATTAAAGAAATTGACATTGATGAAATTTATCTAATCAGTGAAGACAAGAGTACTGACTCCCTCGAAGTGTCGTGTGAAGCTGAGATTGAATTTGAAATAGTAACAGAGCCCTATCCCGACTATGAACATGCTGTTCATGATCCAGAGGATGACGTATGGTATACCTTTGGAAAGATGCAAACCAAATTTACTCTTCAAAAGAAATTTGAGTTGAATTTTGAAATTGAAATTATCGATTACAAAACAAAACAAATCAATGTGGTTTTCTTAGGAACAGATCCTGAAATTAGCTTCGATATTTTTAATCTAAACCATTCCGATAAACATACCACCCTAATTGAAAATATCTATATCGATGATGAATGATATACAATGCTTTTAAAAAATCTTACATATATAATTTTTTAATAAAATAGTGTGCAAAATCGTTACAAACATTTATTTCGAAGCAAAAATCTAAAAAATATTACTGTATTGTCAGCCATAATACAGTATATAAATAGTGGACACATCCAAACATTAAAAGCAAAGGAGGCGATATGGCATTTTATATAGATCCAATCAAAATTGCCGAATCTCATGGCATTGATGTCATCGGTCTTCCTCGTCTCGAAAATGATGTCCATGGTCTAATTAAAAAAACAGAGAATGGAATTGTTATCCAATACGATAACACAATGCATACTAATCGCATACGCTTTACAGTTGCCCACGAATTGGCACATTTCCTATTGGGGCATTTGGATGACAAACCGCGCTACAGGGATCCTACAAAAAATTTCAATATAGACAATTTCGATCCCATAGAAGCTGAAGCAAACAAATTGGCCGCTCGCATTTTAATGCCGAAAGAAAAAATAGACTTCCTTTTATATGAACAAGGAATTACCAATCTTGAAGCAATGGCAAAACTGCTGCAAGTTTCCAAAACTGCCCTCTCTTTTAGACTTCAGTCTCTTGGATATATATCATGAATAGTGGCAACCTTTTAGCGGATGATATTTCCGACTCAAACTATCAAGATAAAATTGCAGAAGAGGAACTTG
>CAZLTF010000508.1:0-4109 GCA_964562195.1 uncultured Bacteroidales bacterium
ACGAACAAATGAATGCCGTAATGAAACTCATAAAAGATGAAGATTTGGAAGTCTTGAAAAGAGATTTTAATTTGACTTGTAAACTGGCATTTCAATTGAAAATTTCCAAATCCGAGTCAATTAGAAAAAAAATGCAAAAAATTAATAATTTGATAATAAGTCATTTACATACAAAATAGACTGACAAGTAAAAAAAAGATAAAAAACAATACAATTAAATCTTTTTTTTAAACTTTTTGTGTGTAACTTTGTAAAAAATTTGAAAAGTCGATATTTGATGTTTGGGATTTTTTAATGTGTTGAATTATAGAGGTTTAATGAGGAATAACAAAAACACTATTTTCTAGAATGAGGAAAAAGTACGAAAAAGTATGGGAAAATTGTTTAAAAGTAATTAAAGATAATATTACCTCCCAAAGTTTTAAAACATGGTTTGAACCTGTCAAGCCCGTCAAGTTGGAGAAGAATATTTTGACGATTCAGGTTCCTAGCCAGTTTTTTTATGAATGGCTTGAAGAGCATTATATCAATCTATTACGAAAAACGATAAAAAGTGAGCTTGGTCCGGATGGTCGTCTGGAGTATAGCATCATTATGGACAATAGGGATAGAAGAGCTCCCTATTCCATAAAATATCCTACTGCAAATAAGCAGGCTACTTCCAACGCATCGGTGAATATGCCCATCGATATCAATCGTGGACAGTCTAAGGAAGTGCCCAATCCATTTATCATTCCGGGCTTACAGAAAATAAAAATTAATTCCCAGTTGAATGAAAATTATTCCTTTGATAATTTCATCGAAGGAGAATGCAACCGCTTGGCGCGTTCAGCGGGTTTTGCAATAGCCGAAAATCCGGGAAAAACTTCATTCAACCCCTTCTTGTTATTCAGTAAAGTAGGACTGGGCAAAACACACCTTGCACACGCAATAGGTCTGGAAGTGAAAGATAGATTTCCGGATAAAACGGTTCTGTATGTTACTTCCGAACAGTTTACAAATCAATACGTTGAAGCTGCTAATAATAACAATCGCAACGATTTTATTAATTTTTATCAGATGATAGACGTCTTGATTATTGATGATATTCAGTTTTTGGCAAACAAAGAAAAAACCCAAGAAGCATTCTTCCACATCTTTAATCATCTACATCAGAATAATAAACAGCTGATTATCACCTCTGACCGTCCGCCCGTAGAAATGACCAATCTCAACGATCGTTTGTTGTCCCGTTTCAAATGGGGATTGTCTGCCAACCTCGGAAGACCCAATATTCGTACCCGCATTCAGATTATTAACAAAAAAATCTATAAAGACGGAATTATTGAAATTCCTAAGAATGTGATAGAATATTTGGCGATGAGTATTGATACCAATATTCGTGAATTGGAAGGTGCGATGATTTCTTTGATGGCACAAGCATCGCTCAATAAAAAAGATATTACGATGGATATGGCAAGATCCCTTATCGACAACTTCGTTAAACACACCAAACGGGAAATTTCAATCGATTTTATTCAGAAAGTCGTAGCGGATTATTTTGGACTGACTATCGTTGAAATTCAATCCAAAACAAGAAAAAGAGAGATTGTACAGGCACGGCAATTGGCAATGTTCTTTTCCAAAAAATTCACCAAATCATCTCTGACTACCATTGGGCATGAATTGGGCAAAAAGGACCATGCTACCGTTTTGCATGCTTGCCGTACGGTTAATAATCTGCTCGATACTGATAAACAATTCAGGTATTCTGTCGAAGAATTGGAAAAAAGAATACAAATTTAGTAAGATATTTATTTTTGAACTTCTTTGCACAAAGGGACTGCTAATGTGTGCACAAAAAACAGGAAAATGATAAAACACTTTATGAAAGCTTGTCGATTTCTGTGGGTGTATATGTCCGGTACTTTTCGTTTCAAAATACAGCTTGTATTTATTGAAAATCTCATACTGTGTGGTGACTTGCGTAGCGATGATTCTTTGATCGTAAAAACAAAACCTTTTTTGAAATCCTATTTGAGAGAAAAAGTAAATTGTGAAAAATGAGAAGAAGTCATAAAATATACAAAGAATACCTCAACGCTGCCAAAGCATAATGACAGCTAAGGTATGATAAATATATGATTAATATTAAATTAATGAAATTTGCAATGAAGAAAGGGAGGCTACAATGTTTCTCGTTTGCAGCAGCAAGATCGAAAATCAATTATCTATGGGAATAATACAAACAGCCGAAAGGGTCTCTCAAAAGGATTTGTCGGATAATTATGTTTTTCAACGTTCATTGCTTGCCTATGTAGAGGCGGCTCATCGTGTTTCTGGAAACGTGTTGGAAATAGGGACGGGGAATGGATATGGAGCTGAGATTATCTCGCCGGGCTGTGATTCCTTTACGACCATCGATAAATATGAGTCGGAAGTGGCTAAAAAGAATACGCTCAAAAATGTTTCTTTCATTCAAATGAACGTCCCTCCATTTGTTGGAATAGAGGACAATTCGTTTGATTTTGTAATATCATTTCAGGTGATAGAACATATCAAGAATGATAAGCAATTTGTCAAAGAGGTATATCGTGTATTAAAGAAAGGAGGAAAATTTATTGTCTCTACTCCCAACATCAGAATGTCTATCACACGCAATCCTTGGCATGTCAGGGAATATACGAGTGATGAATTGGAGAGTCTCTTATTGGCTGAATTTCAGGAGGTTGAAAAGATGGGCGTTGCCGGAAATGACAAAATAATGGATTATTATTCAAAGAATAAAAAGTCTGTCGAAAAGATTACACGTTTTGATATTTTCAATCTTCAGTATAATATGCCGCGATTTTTGTTGCAAATACCTTATGATATTCTAAACAGAATCAACCGAAGAAAATTATTGAAAAATAATACATCCTTGGTTTCGGACATCAAAATGGATGATTATCAGATGGTTCCGGTTCACGATCAATGCTTTGATCTTTTTTATATTGCGTTGAAGAAATAGGGTATCCGGATTTATAAATTGGCATTCCTGTATTTCGTGTACAATTTTTTGATATGAAGAGGCTTATTTGTTGCCGTTAAACTTCTGTTTTGTAATCTAAAATTATATAACTTTGCATCAAAATAATAAAGAGTATGTTGGATAAGCTAAAAGCGATTCACGATAGGTGGAAGAATATAGAAAAGGAGATGAGTAAACCCGAAGCAATGTCGAATATGGAGAAATTTATTCAGCTTAGCAAGGATTACAAAGACCTCAAACCTATTGTTGATGCCTATCATGAATATAAAGATGTAAGTGACAATATAATTTCTACCAAAGAGGTTCTTGCCGAAGAGAAAGATCCTGATTTTAGAGAGATGGCGAAGGAGGAGTTGAACAATTTGCTTCAACGCAAAGAGGAAATGGATGAAGAAGTCCGTATCTTGCTATTGCCCAAGGATCCGGAGGATGACAAGAATGCCGTGATGGAGATACGTGCCGGTACGGGCGGTGATGAAGCCAGTATTTTTGCAGGTGATCTGTATCGTATGTATGTCCATTATGCCGAAAGTAAAAAATGGAAAGTGGAGGTGGTAGATATTACCGAAGGTACGGTAGGAGGTTACAAGGAAATTATTTTGAATGTAAGCGGTGAAGGTGTTTTTGGAACACTGAAATATGAATCTGGGGTTCATCGTGTACAAAGGGTTCCTCAAACGGAAACGCAGGGACGGGTACATACTTCGGCTGCTTCGGTAGTAGTATTGCCCGAAGCGGACGAATTTGATGTGGATATCAAACCAGCAGATGTGCGAAAAGATTATTATTGCTCTTCCGGTCCGGGAGGACAGTCTGTCAATACCACTTACTCGGCTGTGCGTTTGACTCATATTCCTACCGGAATCGTCGCTACTTGTCAAGATGAAAAATCTCAACATAAAAATAAAGCTAAAGGGATGAAAATTTTAAGAGCTCGCCTTTATGAATTAGAAAGATCAAGAATTGATCAAGAAAGATCTCAAGACAGAAAAAGCAAAATAGGAACGGGAGATAGATCTGAAAGAATAAGAACCTATAATTTTCCACAGGGCAGAGTCACCGATCATAGAATTAACCTTACGCTTCATAAATTAGAGGA
>CAZLTF010000509.1:0-3729 GCA_964562195.1 uncultured Bacteroidales bacterium
TTTCCGCACCATGATCTTTGAGATAACTCTCATACTTTTTTACCGCTTCCTTTACCTGATCATCAGATAAAACGGGAGTAATAATGAAAACGGTTTCGTACTGTCTAATCATAAAACTTTCTTTTAAAAATTATTAACTATTTTTCAGGACTGCAAAAGTAGATATTTATTTGACATGACCAAATCTTATTTTAATTATTTTTATTTAGCTTATCAGCCTGTGTATCTGCAAGATACATCTGCTCCACATCGCTCACACAAGGGAAACAGAAAAAAAAACCAAGTCAATTGTATATCAACACTTTATCATTTTTACTTCCTTTTTGGAATGAAAAATTAATATATTTCTATGTATTATATCCATTTATTATATACTTTTGCCAATCAATAAAAATACAACATTGAGATATTATGAGTAGCATTACAAAAGAATGCTTGGTTTGCAAGCAAACGGAAAAACAAGTTCCTTTGACACGGTTTGATTATCAAGAGACCTCTTTTTGGATCTGTCCTCAGCATATTCCTGTTTTGATTCACGACCCTCAAAAATTAGTGGCATTATTGCCGGGTGCGGAAGGTTTTCAACCGGGATAGCTTATATTTATCTTCACAAACAATATGAAAAAAAAAGTAGTTATCGGCTTGTCGGGAGGTGTTGATTCCAGTATTGCCGCCTTCAAATTGCAAGAACAAGGTTTTGATGTGGAAGCCCTGTTTATGATCAATTGGAAAGATGCGAGCGTCACGATTCGCGGTGATTGTACTTGGGAAGAAGATCTAGTCGTTGCCAAGCTCGTGGCAAAAAAGCTAAACATTCCATTACACGTAGTGGATTCCAGCGAACAATATATGCAAAAAGTGGCGGATTATATGTTTGCGGAATACCAAAAAGGACGCACACCCAATCCGGACGTACTCTGCAATCGAGAGATCAAGTTTGATGTATTTTTGGATCGTGTAAAAGAAATAGGTGCTGACTATTTTGCTACCGGACATTATGCCAAAAAAGAAAGCATCCGTAAAAATGGAAAAACTTATTATCGCCTCCTTGCCGGAGATGATAAAAACAAGGATCAATCCTATTTCCTTTGTCAGCTGAGCCAATCACAGCTCGAAAAAGCGCTTTTCCCCATCGGGGACATCGAGAAACCCGAAGTAAGAAAAATCGCCGCTAAACTTGACTTGGCATCTGCCTATCGCAAGGATTCACAGGGACTTTGTTTTATCGGAAAAGTAGATTTACCTACATTCCTGCAACAAAAATTAGCACCGAAAGAAGGGAATATCGTCCTCATTCCTCACAAAAAAATTGTCGATGAGAATCTTCTTGCAAAAGATATCAAAGACGAAGAAGAACGAATAAAAACCTTGTGTCAAGGCCGGACTTTTGCTGCCGGAGATGGGAAAATCGTAGGGACACACAAAGGTGCACACTATTTTACTATCGGACAGAGGCGTGGGCTGAATGTAGGTGGAATGAAAGCACCCCTTTTTGTGATTGCTACGGATGTATCCGAAAACATCATTTATGTAGGTATGGGAAAAGAACATCCGGGACTATACCGTCAGGGTTTGTTTATCCCTCATGAAGACCTGCATTGGGTAAGACCCGATATGGAAATGCAAATCGGCGAAAAAAGAAATTACCTCTCCCGCATCAGATACCGGCAAGCGCTGGTAGAAGCCCAGCTGTACCGATACGAAGATGGGATGTATATCACATTCACAGAAGCACAACGCGGAATCACTTCGGGGCAGTTTGCCGCTTGGTATGATGACAATGAATTGATCGGCTCCGGTGTCATTTATTGATGAACCCTGTCAATTTTGACCGGATGAGAAATATAATATTTTTCAAATCCCATACATCTAAGATTCGATACAAGGGATACAAAAAAAAGAAAAACAATAAAAAAACGCTGTCGGTGACAGCGTTTTTTCATTTTAAGATACTATCTTAAAGTTCATCTTCCGGGAAGATAGCTTCCACAGGACAAACATCGGCGCAAGCACCACAGTCTGTACACAAATCAGGATCAATTTTGTAGATATCACCTTCGGAGATTGCTTCTACCGGACATTCATCGATGCAAGTACCACATGCGGTACAATCATCAGTAATTACATAAGCCATAAATCAAATTTTTTATTGTTAATCAACGCTGCAAAGATATAAATTATCTATTATGCAACAATTTTTTTAAAAATTTATTATTACCCCTTCTCTAACAAAGAATGTTCCAAACTTTCCAAAAACTTTTTCTTTTATATCTCCCTGCTTCCAAAAAATATTTACTTTTGCGGGATGAGAAATACAAATCTATTTTATTCTAAGATAATTCTTTTCGGAGAATATGGCATCATCTTCAATTCCAAAGCATTAAGCATCCCCTACACCTATTTTCACGGGGAGCTAAGCTTTCAAAACCGGTATAAATATACCAATATTGAGTTTTCCAAAAAATCAAATAAACACCTAAAAACGTATTTTGACTTCCTGACAAAACAAGATTGTTGCAATATTTTTATGGATTTGGAAAGTTTTAAAACGGATTTAGACAAAGGTTTGTATTTTGAATCCGGCATTCCGCAAGGCTATGGATTGGGTAGTTCGGGGGCATTGGTAGCAGCACTCTATGCCAAATATGCCAAAAATCCAATCCTTCCTTCACTCAAAATGAAACTCGACAACATTCTGAACTTAAAAACAATATTTTCGGATATGGAATCCTATTTTCATGGCAAAAGTTCTGGAATAGACCCTTTGATTTCATACATTCAATTTCCAATGCTTTTCAAAAGCAAAAATGACATCTCAACCGTTCGTATCCCGCGCAACCGTCATGCCAACGGAGATGCCATATTTCTGCTCAACACCCAACAACCCGGGCGAACAGAACCCTTGGTTCATTATTTTTTGGAAAAATACAAAGAAGATAATTTCAAAGAGCGAGTCAACGAAAAGATGATCCCCCTCACCAATCAATGCGTGGACTCTTTGATCGAAGGAGAACATGATCAATTTTTCGATTACCTCAAAGAGTTGTCCGACTATCAACTTCATTATTTGAATCCTATGATTCCTTATGAATATCAAGGATATTGGGAGAACGGCTTAAAGACTAATGATTACACCCTCAAACTTTGTGGCTCGGGTGGCGGCGGATTTCTTCTGGGATTTACACGCAACTATGACAAGGTGAAAGCCTACTTCAAAACCCAAAAAGAAGAAATTATTACAGTCTATAGGGGATAGGCTTATTACAAAAAAATAATTGTAAAATAATATTACTTTTTAGAAATAATCTCTGCCGTATCCTTAATGGAACGGGATACCGGAATAAATGAGTGATTGAAGATTGTTAAAATCTTTTCATTCGAGTAATGAAATGAACTCATAGAAGTCTCCATTGTTTCACGTGTGAGCAATGGAGGCTTTTTGATTGTCCACGATTTGAGCCTCTGAAACAAACAATACAAACCGGCTAATATATAATTTACTTTTATGGTAGGAGCTTTGGAGGAAGTCTCTTTGGCAATCATCTCAAAAAGAGCTTTATAGGACAAATTTTGTGCTACCAAAATAAAACGTTCGCCAAAAATACCCTCGTTTGTCAGACGTATCATGATTTTCACCACATCTCTCACATCCACAAAACCATTGACACCGGTGGGATAAAACTTCAATCCATCCATCACGGTTTTTATCATCTTTGTACTGCCCGAGTC
>CAZLTF010000510.1:0-1584 GCA_964562195.1 uncultured Bacteroidales bacterium
TACGCTGTAATGATTGCCATCTTCGACAAATTGAAATGCAAATTGTTCTCCTTTTGAGTTGTATATCAGCAGTTTGACATCGTCTGTCAAGACCGGTTCGTAGGTCTCGTTATAGACTTGTGCTTCCAGCTTCACGTTTTCATTCTCCGAATATTGTCTATGTGCGGAGACCACAAAGTTTTTCTTTTTTATTTTAAGTGATAAATATTGAACGATTTTTCCAAAAAATTCATCGAAACTCAGGTGGTTTTTGTTTTTTCTATAATCCGTTAGTCGCCAACGCCAGATACCTTCTCCGGTCAGAATTCCGTATTTGGTATTGTCTTTTTCTGCAAAAGCAAGAAGCGGTAAGTCAGTAGTCAGCGCACCGATTTTCTGAAACAATAAGGTCTGTAAAACCGGACTGGCATCATATTTCCCGTAGGGAGAATACAGAGGTGGCAGCTCATCCAAGAATGAACGCATACTCTCGGAGATTGAGAATTTATCAAATCGATCATTCAAAGCTACGCCGGATTCGTTGATCAAAAAATTCCTTGCATCTATTCTTAGGGCATCCCATTGCTTATCTATGGCTGCCATGTCCGAAGTGTTGGAGATAATAAAGAAAAGGGGAGTTTGGGTTTGTTTTGACTTTTGGAGCAATTGCTCCAAAGGGTAACGAATGCTGGGCAATCCATACATAATCAACAGATTGTATTCTTCGATATTTGCTTCAAAACGGTCTATTTGGATAGCCTCTACTTCATAATTGAGGGAAGTGTTTAAGCTTTGTTTTAAGGCGCTGATATCAGGATGAGGAGCTTCATACAATATTCCGATTTTCTCTTTTGATTCGAGCACATCTATATAGAAAGTTTTTTGATTGTTGAGATAGGTAATTTCATCGTTAAGATGGGTCAGTCTAAGTTCAAAATATTGCAAACCGGCATCGCTAACAACGAAGGAAGTTTTGATTTGATGAAGAATATTATTAGCGTTAAAATCTATTTTTTTTGAAAAAATAAGTTTCCCTTGATGGAGGAGTTCCAAATTGGCTTGTTCGCCTGCTGCTTGCAATGCGTGCACGGCTATTTCTACCGGAATTTTATTGTTGCGAAATGCAATTTTATTATGTCGTACGCTTTGAATTGACAAATCTTTGCGCACCGAAGTGTCTCCCGAGGCAAGGGTATAAATGGGCACTTGGATACGGTCAAAAGCAAAGAGCGGATTGATTCCCTGATTGAATATGCCATCGGTCGAAAGTATCAAAGCTCCTATATTTCGATTGCCGAAATTTTCGTAAATATAATCGCCGACTGCCGAAATATCTGTCATAGCATCTTGATAATCAATGGTTTCCTCGTCTCGCACTTTTTCTCCGAAGGAGAGCAATTGAACCTCGTATTGTTTCGACAATTGATCTATCATCTTTGTTCGCATAGCAAGGTATTCATTTTTCATAAATGATGAATCTTTGCCGTGTGCCAAGGATTGGGAATTGTCTTGTGCTATTATTATTAGCGGTTTCTCAATGTCCTCAATTTGTCGCATCAGAAGCGGATGAAGCAAAAGAAAAAATAATAGAAACAATGCTGCAAA
>CAZLTF010000511.1:0-2319 GCA_964562195.1 uncultured Bacteroidales bacterium
CGGATGATCCGGCACCACAAGATTTGGATATCAAAGTGAAAGTAAATTCAATTAATCCGCTCAATTGGTGGAAGATAGGTAGAGAAATAAAAAAGAAAAAACCGGACTTGCTTATTGTGAAGTTTTGGATTCCTTTTATGGCTCCTTGTCTCGGAACAATCGCCCGGATTGTCAGGAGAAACAAGCATACCAAAGTGATTTCGATCATTGATAATATCATCCCTCACGAACATAGGATAGGGGATAGGTTCTTGGCATCCTTTTGGGTTCATAGTGCCGATGCTTTTATCGTAATGGCAAAGGCGGTAGAGAAAGAAATGAAACAATTTACCAATTCTAAACCGGTCTTGTTTAATCCGCACCCGATTTATGATAATTTTGGTCAACCACTTGACAAAAATATCGCCAAACAAAGCTTAAATCTCGAAATGAAGACCAAATATATCTTGTTCTTCGGATTTATCAGGGATTACAAAGGTTTGGATTTGCTTTTGAGAGCTATGACGGATGATAGGATTCGAAAAATGGGGGTGAAATTATTGGTGGCTGGTGAGTTTTATACGGATAGTGCACCTTATTATCATTTGATAGAAGATTTGGGCTTGAAGGATGTAGTCGAAATGCATACGGATTTTATTGCTGATTCTAAGGTCGGATTGTATTTCTCGGCCTCTGATGTGGTAGTGCAGCCCTACAAAACCGCCACGCAAAGTGGAGTTACGCAAATAGCTTATCATTTTGAAAAACCAATGATAACTACAAATGTGGGAGGCTTAGCTGAAATAGTGGAAAACGAAAGAGATGGTTTTATTGTAGAGCCTGATCCGGAAGAAATTAAAAATGCTATCTTGAGATTTTATAGTGAAAATCTGGAAGAAAAAATGACTCGATTTGTGAAAGAAGACAAAAAGCGTTTCTCTTGGCAGAAGATGTTGGAAACTATCGAAAAACTTACTTGACAACTCGCTTTTATTGAATTTGCTTGTTGTTTGGTGGAACTCATCCGGATGTTACGAAAGTGCTGGATGACAGTAGATTACGGAAGCCTAAATTGAAGGTAGGTAATTAATTTTCCTTTTTTGGAGAATAGTTTTTCGTAATGTGTTTGGATTTCTGTTAGCGGTCCCGGTAGATTGTCCCGGTAAATGTCAGAGGAGATTTTCAGAAGTGGTAGTTTGAGATTGTCAATTACTTCTTTGGTATATTCGTGCAACTCTTGACTGTCGGTCTTCAAATGAACGATCACGCCGGGCTTGGAAAATGAGCGATACATTTTGAGAAAACGCGGATGTGTGAGTCTGTTCCTTTCTTTTTTGGGTTGTGGATCCGGGAAGGTAATCCATATTTCATCAATCTCATTGGTGTCGAATATGTGATCAATATATTCAATTCGAGTACGAACGAAAGCAACATTTTGCAACCCCTTTTCAAGCATTGTTTTTCCGCCTCTCCACAGTCTTGCTCCTTTGATATCTATACCAATAAAATTCTTGCCGGGTGTTTTTTCTGCCAATCCTGTAGTATATTCGGCTTTTCCACAACCAACTTCCAATACTATTGGATGATCGTTTTTAAAAACGTCCTTATGCCAATTTCCCTTTTGGGGAATATCTTTTATTACTTCTTCCAATGTAGGTTGAAAGAAATTTGGAAATGTTTTGGTTTCTTCAAATTTTTTATGTTTCCCTTTTCCCACCTATTTGTATGTTTTATTTGGAATATAACCAAGCAGACGGTTTGTATTTTTTGATTTCCTTCAAAGCTTTGATAGCTTCATGGGCATCGGTATAAGCATTGTAATAGACGATGAGCAATCCTTTGGGTGATAAGCCGGCGATTCCGGCATTAAATCCTTGTCTTTTAAGTTTTTGAATTAGATTTTTTGCGTTGCGACTGTCTCTGAAAGCTCCTGCAATGATATAATGTGTCTTGGAAGGAATAGTTTTCCTCTCTTTCTCCACTTTTTTGGTTTCGCTTTCTTCCTTATTTTCGATCACCTTTTTGGTGGAAGTGGCAGGTTTGGTAGTTTCTTTTGTCTTGATTGCTTTTTTTATTTCTGTTTTCTCAATGTTTTTGTATGTGCTGACAGGGATGATTGTCGATTGTTGGGAATATTGATTGTCAATTTCGCTCCATTGAAAGTAAAACCATATTGCCGACAGGGCAAAAAGCAGGAAAAAGGTGGCTACAAAAGTGACCGGACTTGAGTTTTCTGCTGCCAGTGCAATTGTTTTTTTGTTGGATTGGTGACGGACGGCAGGGCTAATAAATTTCTGCAATCCGAATGAATCTTGCAAATAGTTGAGGTCATAGAAAGGT
>CAZLTF010000512.1:0-1904 GCA_964562195.1 uncultured Bacteroidales bacterium
CCATCTCCTCTACCAAATTCATCATCCATTCATAGTCTTTATAAGCGACATAAAGTTCTACCTGCGTAAACTCAGGATTGTGAAAACGACTCATTCCTTCATTTCTGAAGTCCTTCGAAAATTCAAAAACGCCATCAAACCCTCCGACAATCAAGCGTTTTAGGTAGAGTTCATTAGCAATACGCAGATAGAGCGTCATATCAAGGGTATTGTGATGTGTCTTGAAAGGTTTGGCAGCGGCTCCGCCGTAAAGAGGTTGAAGAATAGGTGTTTCTACTTCGAGATAGCCTCTCTGATTGAGAAAATGACGCATCGCATTGACCATTTGTGTACGTTTGACAAAAGTCTCACGTACGTGCGGATTGACAATAAGATCAATATAACGTTGACGATAACGCAACTCCGGATCCGAAAACGAATCATATACTTCACCATCCTTTTCTTTCACTATAGGAAGTACTTTCAGTGACTTGCTAAGCATTTTCAGTGTTTCTACATGGATGGAAATCTCTCCCGTCTTGGTTGTAAACACATAGCCCGTGACACCAATGATGTCCCCTATGTCCATTAATCTTTTGAAAACAATGTTGTAAAGTGTTTTATCTTCATCCGGACAGATATTATCTCTTGCAATATATAGTTGAATGGTCCCCTTCTCGTCTTGCAACTCAGCAAAAGAGGCTTTCCCCATTATTCTCCGGTTCATTATCCTGCCACCGATGCTGACATGTTTATATTTCTCCGGATGAATTTCAAATTCTTCTTTTATTTCACGGGTCGTAGTAGATACCGGAAATAGTGCGGCGGGATATGGATCTATCCCGAGCTTCCTCAATTCCTCTAAGGACTTTCTTCGTTGTAATTCCTGATCGTTCAACTGCATTTCTCTAAATTTTCGGCAAAAGTAATACTTTTTTTTATTACGCAATACTTCATTTTTACAATTACCTATAGTTTTTTCGTTCGGAAAACCCCTTTCAAGATAGAAAAACCTTATCGTTTCGTTTCACCTCAGTAGCCGGATCATTCCTCGAACGCAAAACCTTATTACCTTATTAAATGTATATTCATACATTTGCCGTCTATCCCGGATATTGAGTCATACAGAGTCCGCCGAAAAAACTCACAAATACGTGAAAGAAGATGAATTATTTAACTGTTCCAAATAATAAAATGTAAGAAAATCTAACATTTTTTTCAGAAAGCCCTATAATTATTTTATCATCAAAGAAGGTATTTTCGTTCTACTGAAGCAGAGCCAACATAGCTTGATAATGAATTTCGCTGATCCTCATTGTGTTTTTAGCTACTTGGAGCGAATAAAATTTGTTTTTTCATTTATGAAATATGTATTTTTGCACAAATTTTTAAAAATAAAGATAAAAAAATGAAAACAGCAGAAATACACACCGAAAAAGGTATGATGAAGGTAGAGTTCTTTGAGAAAGACGCTCCAAATACTGTCGAAAATTTCATAACACTCTCACGAAAAGGGTTTTACGATGGATTGACTTTTCACCGTGTGATTCCCAATTTTGTCATTCAGGGAGGTTGTCCGGATGGTACCGGTATGGGCGGACCGGGATACACCATCGATTGTGAGTTGGATGGAGACAATCAGTATCACGACAGAGGAGTCCTTTCGATGGCACATGCCGGACGCAATACCGGCGGTTCGCAATTTTTTATCTGCCACAACCGAGAGAATACGGCACATCTGGACAGAGTTCATACGGTCTTTGGTAAAGTGGTAGAGGGATTGGAAGTGATTGACGACATTCGCGCAGGTGATAAAATTGAAAAAATCATCATTCACGAATAATCGTAATACAGCAAACACACTTCACCTGAATTTCAGTGAAGTGTGTTTGTTTTTTCTATTAAAAATCCCCCCTTAGATCTTC
>CAZLTF010000513.1:0-1950 GCA_964562195.1 uncultured Bacteroidales bacterium
CAAGAATAGCATATATTAAAAAAGAAAAAACTTTTGTTCATCAACTCAATATCTATCAAAGACTTGATAATTTATACCAAAAATTGCAATCAGATTTTCATAATTATCTCTTCCTGGGAAAAGCAATAATGCTGTTCATTATGTTTTTTCTGGCATCTCTTTTGATGACTATTCTATATTTTCACAGAAAATCAGTGGAGCAAAAAAAAGAATTAAGCGCCTATAAATATGCTATTGAAAATAGTGATAACAGTATTGTCATTACTGACTTGAATAAAAATATCACTTTCGTAAATGAAGCATTTGAGAAAGAAACCGGATATAGTAAAGAAGAAGCTATAGGACAAAACCCTCGTATTCTCAAATCAGATCTTTTAAACAAGGAGCACTATGAATCACTGAATTATGCTTTGGAAAACCAGCAAAAGTGGGAAGGTGAATTTATCAACAAACGCAAAGACGGTACTATCTATTATGAGAAAGCATCTATTGGACCTATGTTTGTGGACGATAAAGTAATCGGATATATAGCTATAAAACTAAACATTACAAAATATATCGAGCAAGAACGAAAGGTAAAATTTTTAGCATATCATGATCCTTTAACATCGTTACCTAACCGTCATCAGTTTGAGCAATATTTTCGTGATATGATTTTTAACAAAAACAAAAAAGTGGCTCTGTTCTATATTGACTTAGATCATTTCAAAAATATCAACGATACACTCGGGCATCATGCAGGAGATGAACTACTCAAAGTTTTTGCCAAGAGACTTAGAGCAGAAATTTCACATCAAGATTTTATTGCCAGAATTGGAGGAGATGAATTCATTGCAATAATCAATTTGCACGACACAACAGATTTGGAAAAAATAGCCAATCGGATATTAACATCTTTGCATTCACCTATTCATATCCAAGGACAAAATTTAAATATCACTACCAGTATTGGAATCGCACGATTTCCGGAAGATGGAAAAACACTGGAAAGCCTATTGAAACATGCAGATACAGCAATGTATAAAGCAAAAACAGATGGGCGTAATAATTTTCATTTTTTTACCCAGCAACTCTCTGACAAAGCATACGAAAGATTAACGATAGAGCAAGAGCTTCGTCAAGCACTTAAAAAAAATGAACTCTATATGGTATATCAACCTAAATACCAATTGGATAAAAAAGAGATTATTGGTTTTGAAGCATTAATTCGCTGGGAGAATGAAAAACTAGGATTTGTTTCACCGGATAAATTTATTTATATTGCAGAAGAGATAGGTCTAATCAATGAAATCGGATACTTTGTTTTTGAACAAGCTTGCAAAGATTTCAATACTTTTAAAGCAATACATGATAGTCTAAAACATATTGCTATTAATGTATCAACAATCCAACTAGAACAAAAAAATTTCATCGATACAATCAATCAAATCACAAAAAAATATGCTCTTTCTCCTTCAAATATTGAAATTGAAGTAACAGAGACATATGTAATGAAAAATATTGAAAAAAATATTCAACGACTCGGAGAACTTAGAGAAAATGGATATCAAATTGCTATTGATGATTTCGGCACAGGATACTCCTCCTTTGCATATCTCAAAAAATTGCCTATTACCACTTTGAAAATAGATAAATCTTTCATTGATGATATATGTAAAGATATCAAAGATAAAAATATTGTCAATACAATTATCACATTGGCTGATAACCTTGGATTTAACACAGTTGCAGAAGGGGTAGAATATCATAATCAGGAAAAACTTTTAGTTCAAATGGGATGCCAGACAGCACAGGGTTATATATTTAGCAAACCATTAAAAGCAAAAGAGATAACAGATTTTATATATTCCAGATATAAAGACAAAATGTTTGTTTGAATATAATAAAAAATAGTGATTCTATAGCGTTTTTATCACTATTTTGATAAAATCCGCTTATAAAAATTTAATT
>CAZLTF010000514.1:0-4514 GCA_964562195.1 uncultured Bacteroidales bacterium
TTTCTTTTTCAATAATTTCACATTTTGAGTCTTGAAGCAGGTGTTTTTTTATCAATGCCGAATTTACTCCTTGGATGGGTTTTTCCCTTGCAGGGTAAATGGGTAGTAGGACGATTTTATCCAATTTGTCGAGACTTTTTGCAAATTCAAGATAAAAATCCCTTGTCCGGGAATAAAGATGAGGTTGAAAAATCCCGAGAATACGTCTGTTTGGGTAGAGTTCTTTTATGCTAACAATCAGACTTTCAAGTTCTTTTGGGTGATGTGCATAATCATCGATATATACATTTTTGTTGGAAGTGTAAATATCAAAACGCCTATCATTTCCCGAAAATTGGGCAAGTGCTTTTCTGATCTCTTCTTTTTCAAGATTGAGCAGCATGGAAACCGCAAGAGCTGCAACGGCATTTTCAACATTGATACGTCCGGGCATTCCCAATATGAGATTTTTTATTACTCCCCACGGGGAATGAAAATCAAAATGATATTTGCTGCCTATCAGTCGCATGTTTGAAACATAAAAGTCTGTTTTTTCCGTCAAGGAATACCTGAATTCTCTTACACCATGTGTATTGCTTTTGAGTTTCAAACCTTTTTTTATCAACAGAAATCCCCCCGGTTGTATCTGGCTCACAAATTCTTCAAAAGAAGTAATCAATGCATCGATATTGCCATACACGTCAAGATGGTCTTCGTCAATAGAGGTCACGACTGCAATCTTGGGAGACAAATGCAAAAATGAATGGTCAAATTCGTCGGCTTCGGTCACCATCAACCGGCTGACCGGATGGATGAGAAGATTCTCGCCAAGATTGGAAGATACGCCTCCCAAGATAGCGTTGGCGCCGATACTCGAATTGTGTAGAAGCCAAGCAATCATCGTGGATATGGTTGTTTTTCCATGTGTGCCGGCGACGGCAATGTTGATATATTCCGAAGCAATCGAGCCTAATATTTCCGCCCGTTTGTAAAATGGAATTCCTTTCTTTTTAAGAGCTTTCCACAATTTCAAATCCATAGGAATGGCAGGAGTATAGATTACCATATCTATTTTTTGCGGAATGGCAGAGGTGTCATCTTTATAGAGGATGCTTATACCTTCATTTTCCATTTTTTGCAAAAGGCTCGAAGGATTTTGATCATAGCCTTGTACGTCTATCCCTTTACGATGAAGAAACCGTGCCAATGGAGACATCCCCGCACCTCCGATGCCAAGGAAATAAACACTTTTTATGTCACTAAATTTTTTCATCGATTTATGATATTTGATATTACTTTTACGATTCGTTGGTCGGCATCTGTGATTGCCATTTTGAGAATATTTTGAGAAAACATAGCTTGTTTTGTTTCGTCGTTGATAAGTGCGATGACGGTATCGATCAATTTCTCTCCGGTATCTTTGTTTAGAACGATTTCGGCAGCATTTTTATTCACGAGAGCCATAGCATTGAGCCGTTGATGATCTTCGGCGGCAGTCGGTAGCGGAACAAAAATCGCGGGTTTGCCAATGGCGGATATTTCCGAAATGGCAATGGCTCCGGCACGTGAGACAATGAGATCCGACATTGCATAAGCCAAATCCATTTCACGAATAAACGCACGCACTACAAGTCTGTTGTTTGCAAGACTCCGGGCGGTCGCTTGTGCTTTTTCATAATAATATTCTCCGGTTTGCCAGATGACCTGCAATCCTCTATCCAACAATTTTTGTACTTGGCTGTTTAGGGTTTCGTTGATTGCCAATGCGCCGAGGCTTCCTCCGACAAAGAGTAGCGTTTTTTGCGAAGCATCCAGATTGAAAAAACCGGCTGCTTTTTCTCTTTTACCCTTGATTTGTATCACTTCTTGACGAACCGGATTGCCGGTCATTACGATTTTTTCTTTCGGGAAAAATTTTTCCAAGGTGTCATAAGCAACGCAGATTTTTTGTACTTTTTTTGCCAGTGCGCGATTGGTAATTCCCGGATATGAATTTTGTTCTTGGATTAAGGTCGGAATATGCAACATATTTGCCATCCACAAAGTCGGACCGCTGGCAAATCCACCTACTCCGATAACGATATCCGGTTTAAATTTTTTGAGAATACCGCGTGCTTTCCACAGAGAGTCGATGAGCTTAAAAGGGAAAGCCAGATTGTCGAGGCTCAATTTGCGTTGCAAACCGCTGATCCACAGTCCCTCTATTTCAAATCCCGCTTCGGGCACCTTTTTCATTTCAATCTTGCCTTGTGCTCCTACAAAAAGAAATTCAGCATCCGCAAACTGTCTTTGCAATTCCTTGGCAATCGCTATCGCAGGAAAAATATGCCCTCCTGTACCTCCTCCGCTGATGATAAATTTCTTTTTCATATTTTATGTTGTTTCTATTTGTTTATTATATACTTCCCTGCTTACACTTAACAATACTCCAATTCCCAGACTGGTAAAAAGGAAGGATGTGCCGCCCATACTAACCAAGGGCAATGGCTGTCCGGTCACCGGAAAAAGATTTACGGCAACCGCCATATTGACCAAAGCCTGAAACACCAAACTAAATACAATTCCGATTGCCAGAAATGCCCCGAAGTCACCATTGGTTTTCCGGATGAGTGTCAAAGCTCTGAAAAAGAGAATAAAGTACAGTAGCAAGACAAAAGCACCCATAAATATTCCATATTCCTCAATGAGGAAAGCATAGATAAAATCCGAATAGGGATGTGGCAATACGTTGCGTTGTTCGCTGTTGCCGGGTCCTTTTCCTGTGATTCCGCCGCTGGCAATAGCAATTTTGGATTGCGTAACCTGAAAGTTTTCTTCCCCTTTATCATTGAGAAAACTGTCGATTCGTTTCTCCCAAGTCGCTTTTCGCGGCAATAAATCGGGAAATGTTTTGGCAATGCCGACCAACAACAAAACGCCCAAAATACCTATGGCAACGGTAGATAAGATATATTTCATATTTACCCTTCCGATAAACATCAAAACCAAACTTGTAGCAAAAAGCAAAGCGGCGGTCGAGAGATTTGCCGGAAATATCAATGCCGTCACTACAATCACCGGTAAGATTAATGGTACAAATGCTTCTTTGAAACTTTTGATATTCACTTGTTTGATCGTCAATTCACGAGCCAAATAGACAATCAAAGCAAGCTTGGCAAAATCTGAAGTCTGAAAAGACAAACCAAATGGCAGAGGCAAAACACGCCGGGCATGATTTAAGTCTTTTCCATATAACAAAGTCGCAATCAAAAGTGGAACACTCAAATATAGAAGTATCAAAAAGATACGTGAAAAATAGCGATAAGGAATGAGGTGTACGCCATACATTACGGCGAAGCCGATAAGCAAAATAATGGCACGACGAATCAGGTAATATTCTGTAAAACCACTTCGTTGTTTCCATACCAGAGAGCTGCTTGCACTATAGACTCCCATCAATGAAAGTGCAGCTAATAGTATCACTACCAGCCAGATAATCATATCTCCTCTTACCTTTATTCTATTCATTTTACAATCCTTTTACGGCTTTTTTGAATTGATTTCCGCGATCTTCGTAATTTTCAAATAAATCAAAACTGGCACAAGCTGGAGATAGCAAAACGACATTGTCTTTTTCGGCAATGAGATGTGCTATATGAACGGATTCTTCCATCGTCTTGGCGATGTAAAATTCATCTACCAATTCGTGAAATTCATCATATATTCGCGTACAATCTTTGCTCAAACAAATGATGGTCCTCACTTTCCGACGTACCAAATCTTGAAGTTTGGAATAGTCATTGCCTTTGTCCACACCGCCTGCAATCCAGATAATATCCGATGTCTGCGTCTCCATCGCATACCATACCGAATTGACATTGGTAGCCTTGCTGTCGTTGACATAATCCACTCCAAAAATACGCGCCACAAATTCCAAGCGGTGACTGATATTTTTGAAGTTGGACAAACTCTCTTTGATCGAACTCTTTCTGATTTCACTCAAGTATCCACCTACCGATGCCGCCATCGAATTGTAGATGTTATGCCTGCCTTGTAATGCTAATCGTTCAATATTCATACTGCTCGTTTTATTATTTATTTTTATTACTATTTCCTTATTTTTTAGAAATACTCCATTTTGTTCAAATTCTACTTTGATAGAAAAAGGGATAAGTCTGGCTTGGATAGTATGCCTTGCCAAGTATTTGCGAATCACCGGATCATCATGATTGTAGATGAAATAATCATCGTGAGACAGATTCTTGACAATCCTGAATTTGGAAGCTACATACTTATCAAAGTCATGGTTGTATCTATCCAGATGGTCGGGGGTGATATTCAAGAGTATTGCGATGTGTGGATGAAAAGCCTCTGCTATTGCATCGAGCTGAAAACTGCTTACTTCCAAAACATAAATATCATGACTCCCGAGTGCTATCGATTTCGCAAAACTCTTTCCGATATTTCCGGCGATTCCGGCCTTGCGACCGCCTTGTTTATACCAAGTACCTTGAGATCATTGTCAGGAAGCTTTTCAAGCCGTTCCCGGACCTCTT
>CAZLTF010000515.1:0-11426 GCA_964562195.1 uncultured Bacteroidales bacterium
CTTTGGAATGCACCGCTAATACAAGGCACTATTATCAATTTTAGGGACATCACAATAGAAAAAGAGAGAGAAAACAAAATTACCGAATCCGAAAAAACATTTCGTAATATCTTCAACGGGGTGAGTGATGCTATCTTTCTACTCAACAAAGACAGAAAATTTATTACTGTCAATGAAGGGGCGGTGAAAATGTTTCAATATGACAAAGAGCTATTTATCAATAATACTCCCGAGTTCCTTTCAGCTCCAAACAAAAACGATTTTCCAAAAGTAAATCAATGCATTAGTGACACTTTCGACGGAAAATCAAGCAGTATTATTTTTTGGGGAAAAAGAAAAAACAATGAGATATTCCCCAAAATAGTCACCTTCAATCCGAGTTCCTATTTTGGAGAACAAGTATGTCTGGTATCTGCAATTGACATAACGGAAAGAATGAAATACGAGAATCTGTTGAAAGCAAATGAACAGAAACTTCGTGCTTATCTTGAAAATACCCTTGCCGGAATAATCAGTATTAATTCCAATGGCAACATTCAATTTTGCAATAATGCATTTATTCAAATGCTGGAATTTGGTGGGAATACGGAAATTGCCGGAATAAAATTTCAAAACCTGCTGCATCCGGACGATAAATCGAAGTATTCATCCGCCTCTACCTCTTTCAACGATATCCGGCTGCTGACAAAATCCGGGAAATATATTTGGGTCAGAATGACACAATCCAAAATTGATATCCCCAACGAAGAAATACAGTATGTCCTCGTATTTATCAATGTGGATAATGAAATAAAATATCGTAATGAACTGAGCCAAAACTTTAATATGCTTCAAGCTGTAATGAACAATGTCCCTGTCCCAATATTCTACAAAGACCTTGATTCAACGATCCTTGACTGCAATATCTCAATTCAAGAATATTTTAATGCACCCAAAGAAGCAATCGTAGGTAAAAAGGTCGAAGAACTACTTGCAGTCGATCCCATCCATAAGGAAAAAGATGAAGAAGTAAAAAAGAAATCATACGTATCATATACATTTCAATTTAAAGACAGGGAGTTTATCATTCACAAATCCGCCTTGCGAAATAAAACGGATGAGATTATCGCTATCATAGTGAGTATGATTGACATAACTGACATCAAACAGAAAAATGAAGAACTAAAACTCTTGTCTGACACACAAAGCAAAATCTTATCACTCATAGCACACGATTTCAGAAGTATCATTGCAACCCAAAAAAGCCTCACGGACTTCATTCTGTCAGACAATATGAGCTACGATGAAATCATCGAACTACAAAAATCGATGAAGCCATCCATCGATTCCACTTTCAATATGATAGACAATATCTTAATCTGGGCTCAATCCCAACAAGGAAGAATTCAATTCTCACCGGAACGGATTCTACTCTATCCCATCATTGAAGAAAGCATTAAGTCCCTTCAAATGTATGCCCACATCAAAGGAATCACCATCCTGCAAAATATCCCCCACGATATTATGGGATATTTTGACAAAAATCAGCTCAACGCAATCATCCAAAATCTACTTACCAACGCTTTGAAATTTACAAATCCTCAAGGCAGAGTAGAAATACATGCAAAAGAAGAAAATAATGAAATACAGATTAAAATCACCGATACCGGAATAGGTATGACGAATGAGACAATTGATTCAATATTAAACAAGCATTTCGTCTTTTCCAAAAGAGGAACTGAAAACGAAAAAGGCTCTGGATTGGGAATGCAAATTATCTCCGACTTTATCAAAGCACATCAAGGACAATTATTGATTGAAAGCAAACCGGATAAAGGAAGTACTATCCGTGTTATTTTCCCTGTCTCACGGAATGAACATTCATAATAATTACTTGTTTAATAGCAGTATTTGATTACTTTTGCATTTTTATTGAAGAAATTATGAGAAAATTTTTATTATTGTTGCTAAGCATCCTGCTGTTTTCTCAGTCTGGGTTTTCACAAAACCAGTCAAAAACCGAGAAAAAAGCCATAAAATATTTCAACAAAGCTTTTTATGAAGAAGCAATGCCCCTTATTGACAAACTCATAAAAACAAAAGATAAAGACCCTTACATCAACTATATGTACGGTGTTTGTTCTGTCGAAACAGGAAATTCAGACCCAAAAAGAACACTCCAAAGATTGCAATTCGCCAAAGACAATCATATTGATGAAGAGGATATCCTCTATTATCTCGCCAGAGCCGAACAAGAATCTTTTCACATAAATGAAGCTATCAACATTTATCAATCCCTCATCGAAAAAAATAACATTGACAATGAAATAATAAAACTTGCAAAGGAAGAACTAACAAAATGCCAAAATGCAAAAGGAATAAATACAGACGCTATTCAAGAAATTATTTGGAAAAAAGATGCCAATTATCACACTTTCTATAAACTTTATGACTTTGACCAAAATAAATACGGAACCATACTTCTCGTCCCCGATGAACTGGGCAATAGCAATAATGAAATAGACCTTGCTTTCATCCCTCCCACCAAAGATGTCATTTATTTTTCGAGATATGACAAAAATACCAAATCAAAAGATCTGTTTCAAGCCCCCATCAATAAAAACGGAAAATATGAAGAGCCTGTCAGATTAACCTATTTTGTGAATGGCGAAGGAGATGAAGAATTTCCGTTCTTGTCTTATGACCAAAATGTACTCTATTTCACTTCGACCGGCCACAAGTCGATGGGGGGACAAGATGTGTACAAAACTACCTATAGCTTATCCAATGACTGGAGTAAACCTACCAAATTGGGAATAAAAATAAATTCTTCCTTCAATGATTTTGCCTTCTTTTTTCTGGGAGACCAAGATATTGCATATTTTGCCTCCGACCGCTTTCATTCGGATGGGAAAATAAGTGTCTATAAAGTAAAATTGAGCAATGCCGTAAGCGAAAATCTCAACAATGTTGTCATTGCATCCGGCAAGGAATTGAATATGGAGAAGAATCAGGAAGAAAAAGTCCCAATCTCCGTAAAAGAAAAAGCAACCAAAATCATCAAAACAAAAAAATATGCAACACAGACAGTAGATAGCGCATTTACAAAAACCGATATACTATCAGCAAAAGAAGATAATTTTCAAGAAAAAATCATTCATACCAGAAACATTGAATATACTAAAAACATAGAAGCCAAAGACTTATTCAATAAATATCTTCATCTTTGTTCTCAAACATTGAACGAAAATGACACCACTACCTTGTTGTCACTCAAATCAAATATAAATAATATACTGAAACAAGCAGAATTGACAAAATATAAAGCAGCAGTGGCAGATACCCTAAACAGAAAACTCAAAATAAGTAAAACAAAACTCCACAATGCGAATGAAGAATTAAAAAGCATCGCAGGTGAAATGCAGCTCCTCCTCGCAGCCAACAAAACCGAAGAAATAAAGGATAAATATACACTATTCAAAACGAATTTTAGCTTAGCTGACTCAATTCCCGACTACAGCGCCGACATTCGCCAACTTTCGCAAGTTGGAGAATCTCCAACGAACGAAAACTTGATAGATATGAACCGCTTTATTAATCAAAAGATTGAAATAATTCGATTAGCCGGCATAGAAGAACTATTACAAAACACTCATCTTCAAGAATCAAACTCCTCAATTAATGAACTATTAAGCTTGTCTATTGCTAGCTTTGGAAAGCATATTGAGCAAAAAAAATCCGATGACATATATCTCAAAAATGATATCATCTCATTTATGAACAAAGCTCTTGCAAAGCAAGCAAAAGAAATAGAACAATTGAAAAATACCGGTTATTCTTATGACCCAATCACTCAAACAGAGACATCCGAAGATAATACGGATTATTTACCGGACAATACGACAAATGATACCTATGAAACCCGGATGACAACAGCCGGCGAAACACAAGAAACAAATAGTGAGTCTGCCAAACCGTCTTTCATTACAACAGATGATACCGGAATCCGGTATAGAGTACAATTGGGCGTATTCTCAAATGATTTGGAATTAAGCCAATTTAGCAGTGTCCCCGAACTATCCAAGATATATTTGCCCGGCAAAGACATGATAAAAGTATTCTCCGGTAATTATACCGACTACAATGAAGCCGGAAAAGCCAAACAAGCATTAAAACCGGATTTCCCCGATGCCTTTGTCGTAGCCTTTGACGAAGGAGTAAAAATACCACTTGCACAGGCATTTAACAAACAAAAAGAGCATCAAATAACAGCCACTGAACAAACAAACAATACCAAACCAACTCAAGTTTATATTCCTCAACAAAACCAGAAAGTGAATAGCACCTACAATACGGACGTAAAACAAAATAATGGCACATTGTTCTACTTGCAGATTGGTACGTATAGTCAGCCCAAAATTAGCGCTCAACTATACAACATCTCTCCCCTGCTTTATGAAATAATGCCCAATAAACTATATCGATATTTCACAGGTCCTTTTGCAACTCAAGAAGAAGCGGAATCTGCCGTAGCGGACATCCGCTCCAAAGGTGCGACCTCCGCTTTTGTAGTCGCCTACGAAAATGGAAAAAAGATACAACTCGGCGAAGAAAACACCCCGCCCTCACCTCCAAAGAGAAAAATATTAAAATCAAATGAGTCCGGCATTTCTTATAGAATTCAAATCGGAGCTTTCAGCAAACGAAAAAATCAAGTTTGGATCAAAGATATGCAACAAAGAACCGGTGCGGAAATCAAAGTGGTCACACTTGACAACGGCATAAATATATATACCGCCGGCACTTTCTCCTCCAAAGAAGAAGCAGCCAATTTCAAACAAGGATTGATCGACAAAGGTTTTTCGGGCGTATTTGTCGCCGCTTTCAAAGATGGGAAAAAAATTCCTTTGAAATAACTTCCCTTCCATTCTGCATCACCGGAATTGTATTGCGATAAATGAATGATTATTCATTATTTATTCTCCACCGCCGGTGATATTTTTGTTTTGAAGACTTCCAATTGAATGTTTTAAAATGATGTTTTTTTCTCAAATTGGTTATTTTTATTGATTCTAATTTGACAATCATCGTACAATCCTGTTATTCAGATAGATACACCATAGTCTTTTTTTTATTAAAAAGCCAAATAAATTTGGACAATAAAAAAATAAATTATTAATATTGCCGAAATTTTAAAGTAATAAAAAAGATTTAATAAACAAAAATTTTAAAAAATGGCTCATAGCAAATTAGTAGAAGATTTTATGGCTGTAGTAAAAGCCAATAATCCCAACGAAGGTGAATTTCACCAAGCAGTAGAAGAGGTAGCAATCAGCTTACTTCCATATATCGAAGAAAATCCAAAATACAAAGAAGCAAAGATTTTGGAAAGAATGACCGAACCTGAAAGAGTAATCTTATTCAGAGTTCCTTGGGTAGATGACAAAGGCGAACTTCAAATCAACAAAGGATACAGAATCGAGATGAATAGCGCTATCGGACCTTACAAAGGTGGTTTGCGTTTTCACCCGACCGTAAACTTAGGTATTTTGAAATTCTTAGCTTTCGAGCAAGTATTAAAAAACAGTTTGACTACTCTTCCTATGGGAGGTGGAAAAGGTGGAAGTAATTTCGACCCAAAAGGAAAATCAGATGCAGAAGTAATGCGTTTTTGCCAAAGCTTCATGACAGAATTGCAACGTCATATCGGACCTAACACCGACGTACCGGCAGGTGATATCGGAGTAGGTGGACGTGAAATTGGCTTTATGTTTGGACAATACAAAAGAATCCGCAATGAATTTACCGGTGTTTTGACTGGTAAAGGAATGGAATGGGGTGGTAGTTTGATTCGTCCCGAAGCAACCGGTTACGGTCAAGTATATTTCGCACAAGAAATGTTAAAAACACGCGGTGATAGTTTGAAAGGTAAAGTTTGTGTTGTTTCCGGTTCCGGTAATGTGGCTCAATATGCTACCGAAAAAGCTACTGAATTGGGTGCAAAAGTAGTTACCTTATCCGATTCAAGTGGATATATCTACGACCCTGCAGGAATTGATGCTGACAAATTAGCCTATGTAATGTGGTTGAAAAACGAAAAACGCGGTCGTATCAAAGAATATGCTGACAAATACGGCGTAGAGTTCTTCGAAGGTAAAAAACCTTGGGAAGTAAAATGTGATGTAGCTCTTCCTGCTGCAACTCAAAACGAATTGGATGGAGACGCTGCCAAAACATTGATCTCTAATGGTTGTTTCGTCGTTTCCGAAGGTGCTAATATGCCTTCTACTCCGGCTGCTATCGACGTATATTTGGAAAACAAAATCTTATACGGTCCCGGTAAAGCCGCTAATGCCGGTGGTGTTGCTGTCTCCGGTCTTGAAATGGCTCAAAATTCTATGCGTTACAACTGGACAAGAGAAGAAGTAGATGCCAAACTTCAAGCTATCATGATTGATATTCACAACAACTGTATCAAATACGGTAAAGAAGAAGATGGATTTATCGATTATATGAAAGGTGCTAACATCGCAGGTTTCGTAAAAGTTGCCGATGCAATGATGGCTCAAGGTATTGTCTAAGACAAAACCTTTCTAAAATAGAAAAGCCCACTTGTAATATCAAGTGGGCTTTTTTTATGCCGTTTTGACAATTAGGAGATGATACGAAACCGTCTGTCCCGATAATAAACCGCAATGACTATTCGAGTACTGACTGAAGGCTGAAAGTGTTGAAAAGATCTCTTTCCATTTTCCCTCGTATGAAAAAGCTTCGCTTGTCATTGGGCGATAAGCCGCCGGAAGGAGTGCGTATATTTAGGGTCTGCTGAAAAACTTTCAAACAGGCGAGAAAGTATGAGTTACATAGATACATCAATAATAAAATGCAATAAAAAATCAGAGCTTTTTCCAAAAAGCCTTGTATTTATGAGTCCAATTAAAAAAAATGAAGACACTTCTGTGATTTTCAGCAGACCCTATTTATTGCCTAATAAGTAGTATTGTTGACAAAGAAATACCCATCAAAAAGCTTTCTCACTTGACTATCAATCACTGCCTGTTCGGCTGGTTCTTTTTCCACAGGTCTGGTTCTTCTATAAAAGCTAACTTCATTCTTTTGGGAGTCAAAAATGACACCATATAGAGAAATTTTTGATTTAACAGGAGTCGGCACATACATTCCCAATGTCAAGAGACCTACTCCTACCCCCTTGGCAACTTGCCCTGCATAGTTTCCCGCTCTTCGACCAAATCCATTGGCGACCACGGCTAATGCAAAGCGTTGTCCATGAGCTTCCATGACCGAATCCACAAGAGGCAAAAGCTGCAAATTACCGATCTGCTGATCGCGGATAATGAATTGAATCATCGTGTTTATTTCATCCTCCACCTTTTTGTTCAAAATGCTATCTTCAATATAAATAGCTTCCGAGATATGCAGTTCATTATGAAAAAGTGAGAGGGAAGAATCGATTCTCTCTTCTGTAATAGATGAAAGAGAGTCACTGTATTCCGCTTTATTGCCTTTCTTGATATACCAAATGTAGGATTGTGGTTCAAAATATGCCAACTCACTTATTTCATAGGGACGAACGGACGAAACCAACATTCGACTCGAGGAACAAGAATACATCAGCATAACAACTGCAATTGATAAAAACACTTTTTCTATTCTATACATCATTTCTTTTTTTGCTTTTGTTAACTTCATATCATAAGGTATTAAATTCATAACTATGGTCTGCCGAAAAACTCTCAAACACATAAAAGGGAGTGAATTACATAAATAATATCAATAATACAATGCAAGAAAAATTAGAGCTTTTTCCAAAAGGTCCTTCCTATAATATATTCTCAAAGAGGAAATTATCGTTCCACAAAAGCACTTCTATTTTCTAACTTATTCAATTCGAAGTATATACGCACATCATCACCTCACAAATTACTAAATAAAGTCACTTCTGTGATTTTCAGCAGACCCTAACTAAGTGCAAAGATAGCATTTTTTTCTATTCCGGATTAATTTTTTCCCAATCACCTGATTAAACAGAAATTATCCATTATCCACAACACACATAGTATCTTAATTATTGAGGGAGATGAATTGCTTGGAAGACATATCATGTACTTCCCTCCCCAAAAAAAAGGCTCACCATCATTGGCAAGCCTTTTAATAACAAAACAATAAAAACTTTTAGGTTAACTTTGCAACGATAAACTCACGGTTCATACGTGCAATATTTGAGATTTTAATTTCTTTGGGGCATTCCATTTCACAAGCATACGTATTAGAGCAGTTTCCAAATCCAAGCTCATCCATTTTTGCCACCATATTTTGAACTCTCTCTTTGGCTTCTACTTTTCCTTGTGGGAGGAGAGCAAATTGAGATACTTTTGCTGAGACGAAGAGCATAGCCGAAGCATTTTTGCAAGTTGCAACACAGGCGCCACATCCGATACAAGCGGCAGCATCCATCGCCAACTCGGCTTGATCACGATTTACCGGTATCGTATTGGCATCCGGCACTCCTCCGGTAGAAGCTGAAGTATAACCTCCGGCTTGAATAATCTCATCCAAGGCACTACGATCAACGATTAAGTCTTTCACTACGGGAAAAGGTTTGGCACGCCAAGGTTCGATGGTGATCGTGTCACCGTCTTTGAACTTACGCATATGCAGTTGACAAGTAGTGACAGCATCATCAGGACCATGAGGTCTTCCGTTAATAAACATACTACACATTCCACAAATGCCTTCGCGGCAGTCGTGATCAAATGCTACGGGTTCAATACCTTTTTCGAGCAGTCCCTCATTCATGACATCCATCATTTCCAAGAAAGAAGCGTCCGGAGAAATTCCGCTCACATCATAAGATTCCATACGACCTTTGTCCGTGGGAGAATCTTGTCGCCATATTTTTAATTTAAGGTCCATATCTGATTATTTTGCTGATTTGTAATTCCGTGTTTTAACTTCGATATTTTCGTATTTGAGTGTTTCTTTGTGCAGTTCAAAAGTATTATTTTCACCTTTGTACTCCCAAGCTGCCACATACATATACTCATCATCATTACGCATTGCTTCTCCTTCGGGAGATTGATATTCTGTCCGGAAATGACCGCCGCAAGACTCATTTCTATTGAGTGCATCGATAGCCATCAATTCGCCTAGCTCAAGAAAATCGGCTACGCGTGTAGCTTTTTCCAATTCGGTATTTACACCTTTGAGATCTCCGGTCACTTTGACGTTTTTCCAAAATTCTTCGCGCAATGCTCTGATTTTGGCAATTGCCTCTTCAAGACCTTCTTTATTTCTAGCCATACCGACATTGTCCCACATGATTCTACCCAATTCTTTGTGGAAAGTATCTACGGATTTTGCACCTTTGATATTGAGCAGTTTCTCCAAGCGGTCTTTCACATTCTTTTCGGCAGCTTCAAATTCAGGCGTATCTGTTTGGAAGAAAGGAACCGTAATTTGGTCTGCCAAGTATTCTTGCACGGTATAGGGCAAGACAAAGTATCCGTCAGCCAGTCCTTGCATCAAGGCGGAGGCTCCGAGGCGGTTGGCTCCGTGGTCTGAGAAGTTGGCTTCACCTCCGGCAAACAATCCCGGAATGGTAGTTTGCAACTCATAATCAACCCAAAGTCCCCCCATCGAATAATGGATCGCGGGATAGATCATCATCGGTGTTTCGTATGGATTTTCGTCTGTGATTTTTTCATACATTTGAAATAGATTGCCATATCTTGCTTCGATCACATCCTTTCCGAGTCGTTCAATAGCAGCAGCGAAATCCAAATATACAGCCAGACCGGTATTGCCGACACCATATCCGGCATCGCATCTTTCTTTGGCGGCTCTTGAAGCTACATCACGAGGCACCAAGTTGCCGAAGGCAGGATATCTTCTTTCCAAATAATAATCTCTTTTGTCTTCGGGGAGATCCGTTGGCTTCAGTTCACCTTTTTGTATCTTAATGGCATCTTCTTTTTCTTTTGGCACCCAGATACGACCATCATTTCTCAAACTTTCGGACATCAACGTCAATTTGGATTGATAATCTCCGTGAACCGGAATACAAGTAGGATGAATCTGGACAAAAGCCGGATTGGCAAAATAAGCGCCTTTTTTGTGTGCAATCCAAGCAGCACTACCATTGGAGTTCATAGCATTTGTAGAAAGGAAAAACACATTTCCATATCCACCGGTAGCTAAAACAACAGCATGGGCAGCATGTCTTTCTATCTCTCCCGTCATCGTGTTGCGTGTGATAATTCCACGTGCACGACCATCAATGAGAACCAAGTCCAACATTTCCCTGCGGGTAAACATTTCTACCGAACCCTTTTTGACTTCTTTGCTCAAGGCGCCGTAGGCACCTAAGAGCAATTGTTGTCCGGTCTGCCCCCGTGCATAAAACGTCCTGGATTCCAAAGCTCCTCCGAAGGAGCGATTGGCGAGATAACCACTGTATTCACGGGCAAAAGGTACACCTTGTGCCACACATTGGTCAATGATATTGTTACTTACTTCAGCAAGGCGATATACATTGGCTTCTCGCGAGCGATAATCACCTCCCTTGACCGTATCATAAAACAATCTATAGATCGTATCACCATCGTTGGGATAATTCTTAGCGGCATTGATACCTCCCTGAGCTGCAATACTATGCGCTCTACGAGGGCTATCTTGAATACAGAACACTTTCACTTTAAAACCAAGCTCACCCAAACTAGCAGCAGCAGCGCCTCCGGCTAAGCCGGTACCGACTACTATCACTTCCAATTTTCTTTTATTGGCTGGATTCACAAGATTTTGATGCTCTTTAAAATGTGTCCACTTTCTTGCTAATGGACCTTCCGGTATTTTTGAATTTAAAGTTGTCATATTATTGTGTGATTTTCTACTAGTTAATATTTCCAAAATAAACAATCAAAGGAATGCTAACGAATCCGATGGTTAAAATAACTGAGATTAAACGTCCCAATGCCATAACAAAAGGAGTATATTTGGGATGATTCCAGCCCATCGATTGAAAAGCGGATTGGAAACCATGATTGAGATGGAATCCAAGAATCAGAAAGACAAAAACATTAAACAGAACAAGCATCAGATTGTGGAAGGCTGTCAAAACCAAAGTCGCCATATCATGATACTCTTCTCCATCAATGGTGACATGCCCAATCTCTCCAAATTTCGCCGTGAAATAAAATGATATCAAATGAAAGATCAGAAAAATAAGAATTATTACCGCCGTGTGAATCATATATTTTGAAAAATATGATTTCTCGGATGCAAACTTCACCTTGTAATTTACAGGTCTTGCCGATGTATTCTGAAAGTACAAAATAATGCCATATACAATATGAAAAATAAATCCGGCAAATAATACCACCTCAAAAACCTTTATTACCGGGTTTGTCGCCATAAAATGAGCAGCAATA
>CAZLTF010000516.1:0-1666 GCA_964562195.1 uncultured Bacteroidales bacterium
CCATTAAATTTATGATTTGTTCCGTAAAGAGGATTAAAAGTATTGGTTTTTGAATGAATTATCACTCCTTCATCATATTTATCATCCGTTCCCGACAAATATTCAAATCCAAGACCCGCAGTAAAAGCATCCAGCAATTGATAAGAAACATCTGCTCCCACATACATCGCACTTACTTCGACATCTTTCATTTCGATATTTCCTTCTTCATTGATATTGGTAACTTTGGCAAGATCTCCCATTTGATAATAAAATGCTGCATTGGTTTTCAATTTTCCTATCTTGTAAGAAAATCTGGTACCAATGGTTTGGCTAAATGCAATTGTCTCAGTACCCAAATAATCGTCGCCGTCTTTTTCGATAATGGCACTAGGCATACCATTATTCAAAGCCAAAAAACTTAGTCCGAGATTTCCAAAATTCCGGTGATAATGCAAATATTGCATTGTTCTATACTGCAAACCGTAGCCTTGTCCGACAACACTTTCGCCCTTTGCATTGAATGCGAAACCAAGATCAATCTTACATTTTCCGCCAAAAGGAGAAAATTTAAAGATAGCTGCATCATGGCTTCTTCCTTGTTGTGCCCAATTGACACCACCGAAGATTCGTTGATCATCATATACGATTGCTTGGCGTCCAACTTTCAACTCAACACCTTTTGCAATTCTGAATTGTCCCCAAGCTTCATGTACTCGAATACCATTTATATCGCTTGAACTTAATGTCTTAGATTCTCCCCATACACCTACATTCTGCAAGCTAAAACCGACTTTCAAAGCATCACTATTATAATCAAATGTCAAACGTGAACGCTGAGAAATAAAGACTGCCGGACTTATCTTTACCATCCCTTCTTCTGTCACAATCTTTGATGGCAACAAGGTTTTATATCCGTTTCGGTACTCCATTCTCGGTCTAAACTCCCCCTTCAAAGAAAAAGTCTGCGCTTGCATTTCCATCATAAAAAATGCACTTAACATCAATGCTACTACTAATACTCTTTTTTTCATACTTTTCAAATTTTATAATTACTTTGTCATTTATCTTTACTATACTCAATTAATAACAAGTAATGATTGATTTTGTTTATTCAACTCTTACTAATTAGATTTTTTATAAATAAGAAAGGTAGAAAGCACCCACCCCGTTTGTTTTCTAAAAATCAGTATTGCAAAAACAACAAGCGGAAATAAGGTAGTAAAAAATATTTTATTTGACTCCAACAATCTTTTGTACTTTTGTGTGTTTATTAGATGTACAAATAGTTAATGCAAGGGATGGAGATGATATGAAAGGTAATGATCAGACCGGAGGTCATATTATTGCTCTATCGGAGAAAAAAATAAATGAGAAGAAAAAGGATTATCATATCTGTCACCAACGATCTTTTTAGCGATCAGAGAGTTGAGCGGACGTGTAGTACATTTCACGAATCGGGCTATGATGTGTTATTGGCAGGAAGAAGATTGAAAGGGAGTCCGCCACTGCAAAAACGCCCCTACGCCATCAAACGGTTTAAATTGCTATTCAACCGGGGATTTCTCTTTTATGCGGAGTACAATATTCGTCTTTTTTTCTTCTTATTATTCAAAAAAACAGACATTTTATTTTCCAACGACTTAGATACACTTGCAGCCAACTATCTAACTTCCAAGCTCAAAAA
>CAZLTF010000517.1:0-6546 GCA_964562195.1 uncultured Bacteroidales bacterium
AATTAACTAAGGTACATACAAAAATTTAATAGAATTTTTATTCAATATATTTATTTTTAAATTCCGTAAATGTATATCCTGTTTCTTTTTTAAACAAATTGGAGAGATAATGAACACTACTATAATCCATCAAGTAGGCGATTTCGCTCAAAGTATATTCATCTTCAAGGATCATAGATTTAATCTTTTCTATTTTCTGCTTGATAATATATCTTTCCAAAGTACAATTTTCATATTGCGAAAAAAGCTTGGACAAGCTACCAAATGAAACGCCTGTCTTCGCCACCAAATACTCTGACTTTTGAATAATAGAATCTGCATTATTCATTTCAAATATCAATTCGTGAATGGCAATTTTCAACTTTTCGAGTAACTCCAAATCCTTCGATTGAAGAGGAGGAAAACCAAGTTCCTCAAAAAATTTCTTTATTTCTCCAAATTTGATAACTGTAGGATTAAAGGATATTTCAACTTGATTTTCATATATATTTTTCACTTTGAATTTTTGATTTTGAACAGATAGTCGCAACAAACGATGACAACAATCACAATGAAAGTTTTTGAGGCTCAACCGGATATGTTGGATATTGTTCATAATCTTAGGTCAAATTTGTATTAATTACGCATAGCTTCTACCGGGTCCATCTTGGAAGCAAGATAAGCAGGTGCCAATCCCGAAAACAACCCAATCCCGATTGACACCCACAATCCCACTGCAGTATTTTGAATCGTTAATACCAGAGGGAAAGGAGATAAAGTATTCGCAATCAGCAACAAAACAAAAATTAATAATAATCCTATAATTCCACCAAACAGAGCCAAAAAAACGGATTCAAAAAGAAACTGAAATAAAATAAAAAAGCGTTTTGCTCCGATAGCCATTTGTATTCCTATCTCCTTGGTACGTTCTTTTACCGATACGAACATAATGTTGGCAATTCCAAAACCACCCACCAACAAAGAAAAACCACCAATCACCCAACCGGCAATATGGAGGATACGAAAAAATTTTTCAAATTGTTCGCTAATCATACTGGTCTCATTTACTGCAAAATCATCTTCAGCTTTTGGCTTAAGGCGATGAATAGCGCGCATTAGCATCCGAACCTCACCCTTAACTTCCTCAATATCAATGTTTGGCTTGGGTTTAATAGCTATTTGAGCCGAAACAATCCGATCCATATTAGTAAACTGTTTCATAAATTGTATCGGAATAAAAATCGTGTAATCATCGCTGGGACCCAAATTCCCATCGCCGGAGGAGTGAAGACTTCCTATCACACGCACCCGTTTGCCACGATAAATAATGGTTTTGCCAACGGCATCTTTATCAAGCAATTTTTGAGCAATTTTTTTCCCGACGATCGCAACATTTGATCCCGCATCGGCTTCATTTTCCGTAAAATATCTCCCTCTTTCAATATCTATTGATTTGATTTCAGCATAGTGATAAGAAATTCCGTTGATCCTGACTCCTCCGATGGACCTCTCATTATACTTGATACTCCCCGACTTTGTAGCAAAAATAGCAGTCGCTTGAAAAAGACTTCCACGCCTCTCCAGCTCTTTCATATCTTTATATGTAAGGTTGGGACGTTGAGCATATTTCCACCACTTGTTTTTTCCTCCCTCTTGAATCCAAGGAAATTTTCCAACAAAAACTACATTTGATCCCAACTTGGACAGATTGTCTTCAATCTTCAATCTCATAGAATCAAAAACCGTTAAAACAGAAATAACCGAAAATATTCCTATGCTTATTCCTAACAGTGACAAAAACATACGCATTTTGTTGGATACAATAGAGTCCCAAGAAAATAAAAAACTTTCATATAATAATTTGAAAAAAATACGCACGACAATCTCCTTTATATTTAAAGCAAAGATAGTATAAATAACAATACGGTTATTCAAATATGCGTTTACACCAAATCACATCTTGTATTTAGGGTCCGGTACGAAACTCCCGTTTTTGATAGTGCTTCTGGAGAAAACGCCAAGTTCGAGGCTTGCGAAGTGTTTGAAATGACTGTTTCAAACACGAGCATAACGAAGAGCCGAGCGCAGCGAATACGTGAATACCTTTAAAATCAATAATACCGATGAACAAATTGGCGTTTTGTCCCAAGTACTATTTAGGGTTTGTTGAAAAAACTCAAACACGTGAATAAGAATGAATTATGTAAATATTTCAATAATAAAATACAAGAAAAATCAGAACTTTTCCCAAAAAAGTCCTGCATTTATCTTATTCTCAAAGAAAGTGTTTTCACTCCACAAAAGACCCTGTTTGATGTTGTACATTGAAGTGTCCTCTCCAAATTATTGTTATTGATGTGTTGAAAAAAAAAGAAGTTCAATTAATAAAAAGCTTTTTGTTCATATTTCCGGATATTTGTTTATCTTTGCGTTTCAATTTTTTTTGTAATGGATAGAGGGATAAAAGTATTTTCAGAGATTGGAAGGTTGGATGCGGTTATTATTCATTCACCTGGCATTGAAGTAGAACGAATGACACCAAACACGATCAAGCAAGCTTTGTTTAGTGATATATTGAGTAAAAAGATAGCCGCCAAAGAACACCGGCAAATATCAGGTGTATTAAAAAAAGTAAGCAAAGTATATCACCTTAAGGAATTATTGTATGATGTTTTTGCTCTTTCGGAAAGTCCGATATTAACTTTTCGCAAATTGGTAGCACAAGAGAAGGCTTTTTCCGAATCACAACTTCAGAAGTACACAACTACAGAGCTTGTCGATTTCTTGATCGAAGGAAAATGGGAAAATGACGAAGCTTATACATCTTTTGAATTGACACCATTGTACAATTTCTATTTTATGAGAGATGCCTCTGTGTCTATAGGTGACCAAGTTATGGTCGGAGAAATGGCAAAGCCTGTACGCAATAGAGAATCGCTGATAATGAATCTCATTTTCAAAAACCATCCGGAATTTCTTTCCGAAAGAATAAATTTTGAATCCGGAGAATCAATCCGGATAGAAGGAGGAGATGTTTTGATAGCAAGGGATGATGTGCTTTTGATAGGCAATGGAAGCCGAACTTCCGAAGAGGCGATCCTTCAATTGGCAAAAAAACTTACCGGCACCTCTTTCAAGCATATCCTGGTTCAAGAGTTGCCGGAAGAACCTGATTCTTTTATCCATTTGGATATGGTCTTCACTTTCTTGGATACCAATCTGTGTATGGTATATGAGCCTGTTTTTAGAAATATGGATTTACGTACCAAATACATTCGTGTTGATAGTAATCCGCAGCTTGAATTTAGAGATAATTTTTTCTGTGCTTTGGAAGAATTAGGTTTCAATCCGGAATATATTCAGTGCGGTGGTAACAACCGCTGGTATCAAGACCGCGAACAGTGGCATAGCGGTGCAAACTTTTTTGCTTTTGCACCGGGCAAAGTGATTGGTTATGAGCGTAATAGAAATACTATTCAAAGTTTAAAAAAAGCTGGATTTGAAGTCCTCAAAGCGGAGGAGGTAATAAGCGGAGAGAAACATCCCGATGATTATCAACGCTGTGTGGTAACACTCGAAAGCGCCGAATTGGTACGCGGCGGTGGCGGTGCAAGATGTATGACAATGCCCGTCCGCAGACAAGATGTAAGTTGGCAATAATGAGAAAAAAAGAACGTTTTGAAAAAATAATCCGGTGGTTTGAAGCAAATATGCCTGTCGCAGAGACCGAATTGCAATACCGGAGTCCATACGAACTTTTGGTCGCCGTCATATTATCCGCTCAATGCACCGACAAAAGGGTAAATCTTATCACACCGGCTTTTTATGCATCCTTCCCGACCGAAAATGAACTGGCAATAGCAGACCAACAATTTGTATTTGAACATATTAAGACCTGTTCTTATCCAAACAACAAAGCCAAAAATCTTATCGGAATGGCAAAAACATTGATTGCGAAATTTCATGGCATTGTACCATCCGGCATTGATGAATTGCAAACACTACCGGGCGTAGGAAGAAAAACGGCTAATGTCATTGCTTCTGTCGTCTATGACAAACCTGTGATTGCTGTTGATACACATGTATTTCGGCTTGCCCGAAGGTTGGGACTCAGCAGCCACGCAAAAACACCTCTCGAAACCGAAAAACAGTTGACAAAATATATTCCCAAAGAGAAACGTGCCATCGCCCACCACTGGTTGATATTGCATGGAAGATACGTATGTGTAGCACGCAAGCCCAAATGTGATCAATGTGGACTTCAGGCTTTTTGCAAATACTATTCCCAAAGAAACTAATATTTGATTTCCGTACTTTATCGATAGACTTGGGTTTTCATCTCTTTCCCATCAAATACCGCATAAGTAAAATGTTTGATCCAATCCCCCAAAGAGATATAATATGCTGTGTCTGAGACTTTTATTGTTGCGGGCTTGTGCACATGCCCAAAAATAAAATACTTTATTTGAGGATAGGTTATAAGAAGATTTTCACAGTATTGACTCAATCTTTTCAATCCGCGCTCATTGACATATTCGATGCCGCTTCTATGGTGTTTTTTTTTGCTCCTTCCGGAAAAGAAATGTCCTAACACAGACCCCAAATCAGGATGCAACCAGCGAAACAAAAACTGATTGATCTTGCAAGTGAAGATTTTTTTTAGGAGTTTATAAGAATTATCACCTTGTCCCAAGCCATCTCCGTGTCCTATGTAGAAAATCGTACCTTGAATGGTCTTAATCTGAGGTTGATTGATGATCTGTATCCCCAACTCTTGTTCCAAATAATCAAAAGCCCAAATATCATGATTGCCTCTAAAAAAATAAATAGGAATACCTCGATCTGTCAGCTCCGCCAATTTTCCAAATAGTCTTGCATAACCTTTGGGAATCACGGATTTATATTCAAACCAAAACTCAAACAAATCACCGAGAATGTAAATCTCCTCTGCATCCCGGGAGACTTCCGAGAGCCAGTTTACAAATAGCTTTTCTCGCTTTTTGCTTTCTTCCGGAGGAAAAAGCCCGAAATGAGCATCCGAAATAAAATACGTTTTTTTTGTATTCTCCATCTGCAGTTATCAAAAATCTATATCGCGCAAAAGTATAAAAAATTGTTTAGGGCAAAGCAATAATTTAAACTTAACGGATAGTTTTGATAGCAATTTGATATTACATCATTTTCATTTCATGAGGAACCAACATTTTTTCAGATGGGCTAATGTATTTTATTCCCAAATTGGAGCCTCGCAGGATAAAGAGTATTCCCATTATTACAACCAGAATAGGAATAAGGCGGTTCACTCTTTTTCGTGCTTTGGGACCAAGCAGATGTCCGGCAATAGAGACTCCTGCCAGAAGTGGGGAGGTTCCCAAACCGAATAATGCCATAAACAAGGCGCCTCCTATTACCGAATTGGTATTAATAGCTCCGACTATAGCAACATAAACCAGTCCACAGGGTAATAAACCATTGAGTAAACCAATGACCAGAAGGGAATACAAACTGCGTTTGGCAAAATATTTTTTAAATCGTCGGATCAGTCCTCCGGAAAGCTTCGCCAACCACCGGTCAAGTACTTTTTTGTCTTTAAACAAGAAAGGAAAAAACACGGATAAAATCATTATTATCCCGAAAATTATCGAAAACCATCGTTGAAAACCCGCCATCTCTATCCCCTGACCGATAAATCCGAATACCGCTCCCATAGTAGAATATGTAATAATTCGTCCCAGACTATAAGCTCCGGTGCCAAGAAGCTTTTTTGCCCACGAACTTTTGTCCAAAGGCAAAGCCAATGCTATCGGTCCACACATCCCTACACAATGCAAACTGCCAACAAGACCAAGTATCAAACCGGTTATAAACATAGACGATTAATTTAATATTATACTTTCTTCTTGATAATAGGAAGTCGTATCGACCCTGTATTCTATTTTAACCTTATATCTTCCTTTGACAAATTGGGTGATCGGAAAATGAAATGTGTTGGAAGTATCCGTTTGGATTGTAAAGTTTTTATCATATTTTTCATTGGTGATATAATAGAACAATATAGTCCCTTCAATCTTTTTATCATCAAAAATCTGTGGAAATTGTACCTCTATTGTCTTGTCAATTTGCTTCAATTGCACCTTTGCGGAAAGAGCCTTTGCATTTTGTTCTTTCTTGATATGCTGCTGGTAGTTGAGTTCTTTGGGGTAATAATCTTCTTCAACCAAGTGAAATTCAACAAAATACATTTTAAAAACGAAGCCCAATATCAATAAAATAAAAAGACTTAGTGCGACTACTATACCGGTACCCCAGTGCCATTGAATTTTCATATTCAAAGAGATTTTATTGCAAAGGTAAAGGATAATTACTTTGTTTTACAACAAAATAATTATCCTCTATTTAATTTATTCGACTCATAAATTTGAGCTTTACCAAGTTTTTTTATTTTCGCGGTGCTACAAAAGAAATATCATACACTTTGATTGTTTCTTTTTTGGAGACAATACCCAATTGAATATGTTCATTGGAAGAATGCACTTCAGAAACAGGAAGAATAACCATAAATTTGGC
>CAZLTF010000518.1:0-2241 GCA_964562195.1 uncultured Bacteroidales bacterium
AAGACGGTTGATCGTTTTTCTTCGCCAATTGTAGTCAATACCCGCCGAAAGAAAATGATTCAGAAAGTCATACCTTCCCGAGACCTTGTCAAACATCTGTCTGATCTCTTGCTTATCACTCATATTTTCTTCATTTCTAAATATTTTGCAAAGTACGTAAAGATTTCAATACTGAACACACGATTCTTTCATCAGGATAAATTTTCAAAATACTTCCTTTCATTTTGTCAATGACCATCTTCTCTACACCAACTTCACCTATCATTGCAAGACCTCACAAGCACTCCGGCATTTCTATTTTGCTCAACACCTCACTTCACTTAAAAAGCATCCCTAATTGAGCATTTTTGACAAAGGTATTCTTGTAATTAAGGTGATTCTGTCCCAAGCACAATATAAATGGGGTCTGCTGAAAATCAAAGAAGTGCCTTCATTTTTTTATTTGTGAGAGGGCAGAGCCTTAAAAAAGTGTCCAGTGGACATTTTTAGCAAATGAGCCAGTTTGCTGCGTTGGCAATATATATACTTTGAATTGAATTAGTGTCAAGTCAAGTATATTCTTGTCGTACCAAGCATTTGAAAATATGAAGGGTAGCTTCGTTAAAATTTTTCACCGAAGCGCTGCTATGCTGAAAAATTTACAGCCTTGCTCTCGACCATATTTTCTGCAACTTATACGACCTAATATACGTGATTTGACACTGGTTAGAAAAGGGAGCTTCTGTGGAACGAAAAACACTTTCTTTGAAATACAGGCAAGACTTTTTGGAAAAAACGCTGGTTTTTTTTTGCATTTTATTATTGAAATATTTACATAATTCATTCTCTTTCACGTGTTTGAGTTTTTTTTTGCAGACCCGAATTAGTATTTTAGACGTTTTTCACCATACAAGCATCAACTTAGTACTCTAAGAACACAGCAGCACATAAAAAAAATGCAATCAACAAACAAAAAACATCTTCATTCCATATTTTCAGGAAAGTTGCGGATAAAATCTTCCAACTCCTCATTTGTTTCCAATTTCATTTTTTCTCTCAATCGTTTTTTTATTCCATAAATACTGTGTCTGCTCTGCATTGTGATTTTAGAAATTTCAATCGTTGATTTTCCAAATTTAATAAAAGCACTCAATCGATATTCAGCAACAGTAAGTTCGGGAAATTGAGATTTGATAGAGCTTAAAAAATCAGGATATAGCAACAATAGATTTTGCTCAAAAGTCTGCCAACTCTTATCCCTTGAATAACCGCTTAAATCGGCAAGATATGTATTTATTCTGTCTTTACCTTCTCTGTTTGAATAGGGTTTTAGAGATTTGAGTGCATCTATCAATATTTCTGTTAGTTGAGATTGTTGTAATAGAAAATTGTTAGTAGAAGTGAGCATATTTTTGTGAGCTTGGAGTTTTTGGGCAGTTATTTCTTGTTGGGACTCGAGGAGACTATTGTCTTTTTCCAAGAGCAAATTTGCTTGTTCTAAAAGCAGATTTTCTTTCTCCAACAATGATTTCCTATGGAGTAAATTCTTTCTGTAAAGAATAAATAATAGAATAATTATTAGTAGTAGAACAATAGTTCCGAACCAAAAATAGATGATTCTTTGTTTATTTATTTCCTCCTGTTTTTTTTCCTTTTCTAATAAACTAATTTTCTTTTCTTTTTCAGCAGTTTCATATTTCACCCGTAGTTCATTAAGTTTTTTGAGTCCGTCAGTTTTTACAAGACTGTCATACCATATTTTTTCTTCTTTTAGATATTGATATGCTTTCTTATAATTATTAATACTTTTGTAGAAATACTGATTTGCTCGAAAATAGAACGAATGAATTTTATCAATATCTGTTTTCATAGCTACTTCTTCGAGCAACTTTAAATATTTGTAGGCACTGTCCTTAGAATGCAGATCGGAATAAATCTCTACAAAATGCAATAGATTAAAGGTATAATTGATTTGATTACCTGTTGTCAAATTGAATTTAGCCGCTTCTCGCAAATAAGGAATAGCTTTTTGATATTCCTTTTTAGAAATTAATACATCGGCGAGTACCTCTCCAGTTATGATCTCAGAATACTTATCTTTCTTTTTAGACAAGATGTCAAGAGACTTATTTAGAAACAACAATGCACTATCCATTTCCCCTAATAAATTATAGGCATTTCCAATTGTGAAGTATAAGCGTGAATGATAATGAAGATTGTTAATGCTATCAAGCAAAGGAAGAGTTTTTTTTAACTTCTCTA
>CAZLTF010000519.1:0-4950 GCA_964562195.1 uncultured Bacteroidales bacterium
GAAATGAAGGAGAATTTACATTCTCTTTGTTGTTTTTGTTTTATAAAACAGTCTTCTCATCACAAGATATTGATGCTTGTGTATTTACTCCTTCTTGTTCCGTATATATGATGGAAGCTATCCGGAAACATGGGATATTGCGGGGTTTTTTTGAAGGACAAGACCGTTTGACACGTTGCCACCCTTTTGCCAATGGGAAATATCCGCTTAACACCAAAACACACAAATTGCATGATCCGGTTGAATAAAATACAATTGTTGCTCCTTCTTTTTCTTGTGTCGATACGCTTAGCAGGACAGGATCTGTATGATTATCAGAATAGTAAAAAGTTTGCCAACTACCTATATAAATCCGGTCAATATTCATTGGCTATTGATGAATTTGAAAGGGTCATTTTTCTTCATCCGGAGGATTTCGAATCGAAGATAAGCCTCATAAAGTCATACCGGCTTTCGGGAGAATTTTCATCGGGATTGAGAAGACTAAAATCTTTGTATGGAGATGGAAATACAATGCCAACTGCTTTTATCAAGGAAAAATTTCATCTCTATATTATGCTTGATAGCATAAGCCGGGCAAAAGCATTGCTGCCGGATATTGTTGATAATTCATTGGAAAAGGAAGCATATCAATTGGGGTTAATATTACTCGAGAGAGAGTGGAAAGAGGCTGCGACATTTTCCAAATCCGTTCAGGTGGAAGATGGTTTAAACAAGAAATTTTATTCCATTCTGACAAATCGACTTGAACAGGGGAGAAAGAGTCCTTTTGTTGCAGCTGCTTTATCAACGGTGGTGCCCGGTTTAGGCAAGGTTTATACCAAGCGTTATGCGGATGCTATGATGGCATTTTTGTTTGTCGGTGGCAATGCTTGGCAGGCGTATAGGGGATTTTCGCAATATGGAGTGAAAAGTGTTTACGGATGGATTTTCGGAGGTTTGGCTACCAGCTTTTATATTGGAAATATTTATGGAGCTGTGAAGTCAGCCAAAAGATTTAACAAAGAAAGGGATGATGATGCATACCAAAAGGCAAAATATCTTTTTGATACCGGTATTTAGTATCCTACTGATTTGGAATACGGTCTATTCTCAAACCGTCGATGAGGTAATCGCATATGCCGATATGCAATATGCCGGAGGAAATTATAGGGTAGCTGCAAAAGAATTTCAACGGGCTTACTTTTTTGCTGCAAAAAAACAACTTTCATCTTTAAGTATGCGTATCGGGGATAGTTATTTTGCGATGCAAGACTATGAGAAAGCTACTTCTTTTTATCAAAAAGCCGTCCGGTTTGAGCGGGATGACTCACTTCGAGTGGAAGCTTTGTTTAAGAAAGTCTCGAGTGAAATTTTGCAAGGAGACTATTTATTGGCATTGATGGATTTGAAATCCTACCGGCTCTCGATGAATGCCAATCAAGTCCAAGTTCAGCAATTTTTGTATGGGATGGCTTATTTTGGAAAAGAAGATTTTGAAAATGCAGAGATTTCTTTTCTGAATACTTTGGATTCATCGGAGGTTGAAAAAAGGAATGCAATCATCGATATTTTTTCAAAAAAAAGAAAATATATGAGTCCTAATCCTAAGACGGCTATGTGGATGAGTCTTGCTCTGCCGGGCTTGGGTCAGTTGTATGCGGGGGATATAAAAAATAGTTTTAATTCATTTGTTCTTACTGCCGGGCTTATGTTTTTGGCTGCTTATATTTCTTATGAGTATTCCTTGGTTGATGCGGTCGTAGGTGTTGCTCCTTGGTTGCAGAGGTATTATACGGGCGGATATACGCATGCTGAGGATATTGCTTTCAAAAAGAGACAAAAAAAACGTGACAAAACTTTCAGAAGAATATATCACGTTTTGATGGATTAGAGTTTAATCCGGTATGAGAATCATATTTTGAATTCTTATTTCTTTTTTGTTCTCTTTGAACGTGTTTTCGTCTTAGGATTTTTGTCGGCAGCTTCAATGATATTCAATACTTCTTCCAATGTTAAGTCTTTAGGTTCTTTGTCTTTTGGAATGCGATAATTTTTTCTGCCTTTTTTGATGTATGCACCGTAGCGACCATTGAGAATCTGAATTTTTTCTTTTTCAAATTCTTTGATAAATTTTTCTTTGTCTTTTTGGATTTTCTCTTTGATGATTTCGATTGCTTGGTCGATTGTCACCTTCATCGGGTTGATATTTTTGGGGAGTGAGTAGAACTTGTTTTTGTGTTTCACATAAGGTCCGAATCGTCCGACGGCAGCTATTACCTCTTCTTCTTCATATTTTCCGACGGTACGGGGCAGCTTAAACAAATCCAATGCTTCTTCCATAGTGATAGAGCTGATACTTTGTCCTTTGAGCAGGCTTGCGAAAATCGGTTTCTCTTCGTCTTCCGCCTCACCTATTTGGATCATCGGTCCGAAACGACCTATACGGGCATAAATATTTCTACCGCTTTTGGGGTCAATTCCCAATATTCGTTGTCCTGTTGCTTTCTCCGAATGCTCTAAGGTGTTTTCTACTTCCTTGTGAAAGGGGGCATAAAAACGGGAGATCGTGTCGTTCCAGACTTTTTTGCCTTCGGCGATTTCATCAAATTCTTTTTCGACATTGGCGGTAAAATTATAATCCAGAATATCTTTGAAATTTTGAACCAAAAAAGCATTCACTACAACTCCGATATCGGTAGGGACCAATTTTGCTTTCTCATAGCCATATTTTTCTTTTTGTGTAATCTCTTCTATCTGTCCGTCCGTTAGATTGAGAGTAATAAACTCACGGTTTTTGGCGGGAATATCTTTTTTGATCACATATTCTCTTTTTTGGATAGTCGAGATGGTAGGAGCATAGGTAGAAGGACGTCCGATTCCCAGTTCTTCCATTTTCTTTACCAAGCTGGCTTCGGAGTATCTGGGAGAATGTTTTGTAAATTTTTGTATTGCTTGAATCCTTTTTCTTTTTAGCTCATCACCTTTTGAGAGGGGAGGCAGTAAGCCTTTTTGTTCTTCATTGGTATCTTCGTCGTCTGTGGACTCAATATAGACTTTGAGAAATCCTTCAAAGATAATAACTTCACCTTTGGCAACAAATTTTTCTTTGGACTTGGAGATATCAATTTTAATGCTTGTCCTTTCGAGTGTGGCATCTGCCATTTGTGAAGCTAATGTTCTTTTGCGGATGAGGTCATAGAGTCTTACTTGGTCGGATGTTCCTTCAATCTCACTATTTGCAATATAGGTTGGACGAATGGCTTCGTGAGCTTCTTGTGCGGATTTGGATTTCGTTTTGAATTGTCGCGGTTTGGAGTATTCTTTGCCATACGTATCTACGATCAGTTGTTTTGCGGTATTGATTGCGAGGCTCGAAAGATTTAATGAATCGGTTCTCATATAGGTGATTTTTCCGGACTCATAGAGCTGCTGTGCGATGAGCATTGTTTTTGCAACCGAAAATCCTAATTTTCTGCCTGCTTCTTGTTGTAAAGTAGAGGTGGTAAAAGGAGGTGCCGGAGAACGTTTTCCGGGTTTTTTCTCGACCGCTTCGACCGTATATTTGGAACCGATACATTCGGCGAGGAATTTTTCGGCAGCTTCTTTTGTTTTTATTTTTTTTGGCAATTCTGCTTCCAAAAGAGTTTTGCCGTCTTTCACAAGGATAAATTCCGCTTTTGCCTTGAAGAAGCTTTCCGCTTTGAAATTATTAATTTCTTCTTCTTTTTCAACGATCAGACGAACTGCTACGGACTGAACTCTTCCGGCAGACAAACGGGGTTTGACTTTGCGCCACAAAACAGGAGATATTTCGAAGCCTACCAGCCGGTCAAGGACACGGCGGGCTTGTTGTGCATTGACTAAATTGACATCCAAGTCGCGTGGATTTTGTACGGCATTTGTGATGGCAGATTTTGTAATTTCGTGAAATACAATGCGCTTAATCTTTTCTTTGGGCAGCTCCAATGCTTCAATCAAGTGCCAAGATATGGCTTCCCCTTCCCGGTCTTCATCTGTCGCAAGCCAGATCACCTCTGCTTTGTCTGCCAATTTTTTTAAGTCCTTGACAAGCTTCTTCTTGTCATCTGAAATCTCGTATTCGGGGGAAAATCCTTCCTCTATCTTAATTCCCATTTTCTTGCCCGGAAGATCCCGGATATGTCCGAAACTTGAGGTTACTTTATAGTCTTTGCCTAAAAATTTCTCGATGGTTTTTGCCTTTGCAGGAGACTCCACGATAACTAGATTTTTCGCCATAATTACAAAATGTATTGTGATATCTTTTAGCCTGCAAAAGTATATAAATCTATGATATTGGAAATATTTTCTTTTTAATATTTGCATGCTTCGTTTTTTATGAAAAATGTATATTAAGAAGTTCCGGATAATGTGTGGGAAGTTTGTGGTTTTGGGGGTTGAAAAATACGATTAACGATCACAAAACATAACCTCATCTCATTCCCAAAATAATTACTACTTTTGCAGTGAGAAAAAAAGATAAAAAATGAAAGTAAAAATAATAAACAAATCAAAACACGCATTGCCGGAATATAAGACTTTGCTATCGGCGGGAATGGATTTGCGGGCGGACTTGGATAGTCCGGTTGTTTTGAATCCGATGCAGCGGACTTTGATACCGACTTCTCTATACATTGCTTTGCCGGCAGGCTACGAAGCACAGGTGCGACCGCGTAGTGGAATGACGATCAAAAAAGGCATTTCGGTATTGAATAGTCCGGGCACCATTGATGCGGATTACAGAGGTGAAATCAAGGTGATTCTTGCCAATCTGTCCGGAGAGACCGTTACCATCGAAGACGGAGAACGCATTGCTCAGATGGTGATAAGCAAACACGAAACCATCCGCTGGGAAGAGGTAGAGACACTGGACGACACCGAACGTGGCGAAGGAGGATTCGGAAGTACGGGTACGAACTAGTGCCATTTATATTCATCGTTCGACAAATG
>CAZLTF010000520.1:0-1932 GCA_964562195.1 uncultured Bacteroidales bacterium
ATAGTTTTCAATTGGATGGTTGTGAAATTTATTCCAGTTGTGAACCATGTCCGATGTGTCTCGGTGCTATTTATTGGGCACGGCCTGCCAAATTGTATTTCGCAGCCACTAAACAAGATGCGGCTGCCGCCGGTTTTGATGATTCCTTTATCTATGAGGAATTGAGCTTGCCTGCCGGAGCACGCAAAATCCCCACCTTTCAGACAATGCGCCTCGAAGCCAATGAGATTTTCGTCGCTTGGGATGCTTTGGACAATAAAATTGAATATTAAATGGAAGTCATTTTTATCATTCTTGGCATCATTGCTATTATTTTGGGCATCATAGGTTGTTTTGTCCCGATTCTTCCGGGTCCTCCCATTACCTATGTCGCTTTGTTGCTTTTACAGTGGGGTGTACATCCTGTTTTCAACGAAGATTTCTTGATTGCCTGGGCTTTGATAACGATTGCTGTCACGGCTTTGGATTATATAATTCCTGTTTGGGGCACCAAAAGATTCGGCGGCACCAAAGCAGGAGTCAACGGTAGTTTGATAGGACTTGTCTTTGGAATTTTTGTTCCGCCGTTTGGCATTATTATCGGTCCTTTTCTGGGCGCACTTACCGGAGAACTTCTCGCAGGACAAAATCCTAACAAAGCTTTGAAGTCTGCTTTCGGGTCTTTTTTAGGATTTCTCGGAGGGACTTTCATCAAATTAGCGGTCTCCGTCGTTATGGCTTTTTATTTCTTCACCAACCTTGCATTCTAAGATACCTCTAAAAACAAAATCACTTCCCTTATTGAATCAACAATTTGCGGTTTATATTTCCGGATTCTCCGCATATTTGTAGTAGATACAATCCTTTTTCCCAAGAACCGGTACAGATGCTAAATGATTCCGATCGAATTACGGAACGAAATACCTGCTCTCCCAAAGCATTGTAAACAAAGACCGTATGATGCAAAATGGACTCTCCGGAAATATGAACTTCCGAACTTGCAGGATTGGGAAAGACGCTAATCTCACGAATAGTTTTGTCTTCGACTCCCGTCGGAAAAATCCCCAATTGTCCGACATAATAGCTTAAAGTATCCACTTTTGCAGGATAAATATTATCCCAAGGAATGACCTTGTCCGGCCGGATAAGAATTGTAGTAGGGGTCGCACTTACACCATATAAATCGTGCAAAATATGATAACCATTCCCCTGAGTGCCACTTAGATATGGAAATTCCCAATTATACATCTCCGCAAAAGCACTTATGCCCGCATTATCTACATCCTTGTTGATTGCCATTACAAACAATTCTTCTTCGTTTTGCCCGTATTTATCATATATTGTATCAATAGAATTTGCATACAAATGACAGGTCGAACAAGCATCCGAGAAGAAATAAATCATCACCGTCTTCCCTTCGTCCAAAAGCGGAAACAAAGATACCGTCTGTCCATCCGGCTGTTTTCCGGTGAAATTTACCGCTGTATCAATTGATACTTGAGCCTTCATTATAATGCTCAACAATAGCAAAATAATAAATAATGTATTTTTCATATTTACCATACCTGTTTTATTTCATCGAGAGTCTACAATTGACATCAAAACTATGAGCATCAAAACACAAACTCACCGCAAATCACGTTTCATACTAATAACAAACAAAATTGTGTTTGGTTGTTTGGCTTCAAAAATATTCCTTCTAAAAAACAAAAGGTATCAAACGCCAACTATGCTTCATATATTCGGAATAGTCTTTAAAATAGTGTTTTAATAACTGTTCTTCATAAAACATTTTGAGAAATTGATTGATCAAAAAGACCAAAAACACAATGATATTTACTGTCTCGGGGCTTCGCAAGACGATAGGAGGAATAGCCATCAACAGAGAAAGATACATCGGATGACGAATGTATTTGTACAATCCATTTTGTACCAAACTTGCTCCTTCACGGG
>CAZLTF010000521.1:0-4797 GCA_964562195.1 uncultured Bacteroidales bacterium
TTTTCCATTTACCAAATGGCGTTTCTTTCCGAAGGAAAAGATTGAGAAAATCGAAATGATAACTTATCGTCCTATTGGTGATGTGGGAGGCTGGGGTATAGGAAAAAGTAAAAAATACGGTAAGGTGTATAGTGCATCGGGCAATAAGGCGGTCTGGTTGAGTTTATTGGATAATACCAAAATTCTTCTCGGAACGCAAAAACCGGATGTATTGTTATATGCTCTGAATAAAATACTTTGATATGGCGAAGAAAAAGACATTTGTATTGCGTCTTGAGGAAGAGACATATAAATCAATTGAACGTTGGGCTGCTGATGAATTCAGGAGCGTCAATGGTCAATTGGAATACATTATTCATCAAGCTTTGCTCAAATCCAAACGTTTGCCGGAGAAAAAAACGAAATCATAAAAATATTTTTTTTGAAAATCTATCTGATATTTTGTAGCTTTGCCAAAAATAGTGAAAAAATATGGAAAGTAGGAAAAACATGATGCTTGCTTTTGTTTTATTGTTTATGGCTATTCCGGCTTATACACAGGCAATCGATCTTCTTGCGAATCCTTCTTCGATACAGTATGCAGATACGCTGGAAGTGCCCGGATTATCAAAAGTGGAGGCATTTGCACGAAGCAAACAGTGGATATTGGGAAATATTGAGGTTGTGAAAACTTCTTTTGTGGCGGATGAAGTTACTAAGGATAAGATACGGTTTTCAGGTCATATCAATATGCCACAACAACTAAAGATGGGAGCATCTTTTGTGAGATTCAATGCAAAGTTTAGTTTTGAAGACGGGAAATCTCTATATATCTTTGATGATTTTGTGTTTTATTATTACAAAAACGGAATTTTTCAGGTGAAATCTCCATTGGAAGACATCAAAATCAACAGCTGGAAAGAGTCGATGCCACTTGACAAACAAGCTGAGGTAAGAAGATATATAGATCGATTTATTCAAAAAATAAGAGTGATTCAAGGAGATTGTTGAACGATATGATTTTAATATCGAAGTTTTCCCAAATTATACTCAAAACACTCTGTATCTTGTGTTTGAGAGTTTTCTATCGGACACTAAATGTTTTCTCGACAAATAATGCCAAACTCCCGTTTAGCCCCAAAAGGGAGCAGGAGTTTGGTTTTTATCGCATATCGATTACATCCACGCCGGGATGGTCTTTTTCATTAAAAGTAAAAATGTTAGAATCTATCGGTTGATTGGGGTGAAACTTGTGGATAACATAAGAAAAAGTGCTACCATTTTTGTCATATATCGTAAATTCAAGAATCTTATAATCCTTAGCCGTAATGATCAAACGAATTTTGTAATAGGATTTTCCTTCAATAGGAATCATATCGATGATATGTGCTTTGGAACCGTAGCGAAGGTCGGATTCGATCAGCTTGGAACGGAATTTATCATCAAAATAGGTTAGAATTTTGGCAGGAGTCAGGCTCTCATCATCCTCACTTACTTCATTGATTTGCACTTCATTTACATCTTTGATGTAAGTCCAGACCGTATTGCCGTCGGATATTACTTTTTGTCCGGCGATATCCAGCACATAACTATTGCCTTGAACACGGATGCTTCCTTCTTTGGATTCACTGATGTCGGCTTCTTTGTTTTCCATTTTGTACGTAAATTCAGCGGAGAAATTTTTATAACTTTCGGATTTGAGTTTAAATTTTTCCAAAATTTCCTTTGATTTTTTATCTCCTTTCTGATTGGAATATTGGGCAAAGCCGTACAATGACAGGATTACCAACAAGCTTGTTAAAATATTTTTCATTTCCTTTTTTTTCAAATTATTAAATAATGTCTATAAAACTTTATGAGTTTTTGAGTAGGTCTTTCAAAAACTGTTCCAAACTTAATTCATCTTTGATTAAAACTTCTCTTGCCTTGCTACCTTTGAATGGTCCGACGATGCCGGCGGCTTCGAGTTGGTCGATAATTCTTCCGGCTCGATTGTATCCTAATTTTAATTTTCGCTGGAGCAGAGAGGTAGATCCTTGTTGTGTTTGGACGATAATTTGTGCAGCTTCTTCAAACATATCATCCCAGTCATTGGAGTCAATATCAAAATTGTTTGCATCTTCATCATCTTCGACTTCGGGAAGATAATAAGCGTGCGGAAAGGCTCTTTGTGAGCCGATGAAGTCTGTTATTTTTTCGACTTCTGGGGTGTCGATGAATGCGCATTGGAGTCTTACCATATCATTTCCGGTGGACAAGAGCATATCTCCTTTTCCTACCAATTGGTCGGCTCCGCCCGAATCTAATATTGTACGTGAATCAATTTTGGAGATGACGCGAAAAGCTATCCGTGCGGGGAAATTTGCTTTGATCGAACCTGTGATAATATTGACCGAAGGTCTTTGGGTGGCGATGATCAAATGGATACCTACGGCTCTCGCCAATTGTGCGAGGCGTGTGATAGGTGCTTCCACTTCTTTTCCGGCGGTCATCATAAGATCTGCAAATTCATCGACTACCAAGACAAAATACGGAAGAAAGCGATGTCCTTGAAGCGGATTGAGCTTACGGCTGATAAATTTGGCATTATATTCTTTGATATTTCTTACTTGTGCGTCTTTGAGAAGTTCATAACGGTTGTCCATCTCAATCGTCAGTGAATTGAGTGTCTTTACCACTTTGCGGGTATCGGTGATTATCGCTTCTTCCGAGTCGGGTAGTTTTGCCAAAAAATGTCTTTCGATTTTTGTAAAAAGCGATAATTCTACCTTCTTGGGGTCCACCAAAATAAATTTCAACTCGGTAGGATGTTTTTTATATAGCAAGGATGCCAGTACCGCATTAAGTCCGACGGATTTACCTTGTCCTGTCGCTCCTGCCATCAAGATATGGGGCATTTTTGCTAAGTCTGCAACAAAACTTTCATTGGAAATCGTTTTTCCCAATCCTATCGGAAGTTCAAATTTGGAATTTTGAAATTTCTCCGATGCTAATATCGAACGCATTGAGACGATCTGGGGATTGCGATTGGGGACTTCTATTCCGATAGTGCCCCGTCCCGGAATGGGAGCGATGATACGTATTCCCAAGGCTGCAAGACTCAAGGCAATATCGTCTTCCAGATTTTTTATTTTCGATATCCGGATGCCAGGTGCCGGAATAATCTCATAGAGCGTCACCGTAGGTCCAATCGTCGCCTTGATTTTTACTATGTCAATTTTGTAATTGTTGAGTGTATCGACAATTTTTTGTTTGTTCTGCTCCAACTCTTCTTTCTCGACAGCAGCATTGTTTTTGTCGTATGCCTCCAATAAATCAATTGTAGGGTATTGATAATGAGGCAAATCCAGTCGCGGATCGTATTCTTTGTCCAAGCCGGTGTGAGCTCCTCCTTTGATGTCTTCTACCTTGTTGTCGGTAAGCAATTTCTCTTCCTTTGGCGCTTCGATTGTCAATTCGATCTCTTCTTGAATGGGGTTCTCTTGCAAGTGTGGTTTGACTTCCTCAAAGTCATTGTCCCTTGAATCTTCGTCACTATGATTGTTTTCATCGCTATTTTCCGTTTCAGGAGTTTCTTCAAGCTCCAATTCGATCTCATTTGCCGATTCTTGCTTATCTTCATCTACGGCAAATTCGGCAGTATTGTATTTGCCGGAATCAAAATTTGAACTTGTTTTTTTATCCGCTTTCTTTTGTGTTTTCTTTTGGGGAAGAGAAAAAGAAAAGTTGAATATTAAACTCAGATAAAGAACAACAAGAAAGAAAATCAACAGTATGCTGCCGATTTTTCCAAGATAAAATTGACTCGTCAAATAACTCTGTAAGCCAATGTTGCCCGCAAGATTGATGTAGTTGCCCGAAGGAAGCAAGATAATGGCGGATATGAAGGAGAGTAAAAACATGATTATCACGGCGTGAATCGTGAATTTCACAAGAGGAACGATGGAATGTTTGAACAAAATACGAAATCCATATACAAAAAAGATGGCGGAGAATAGGAGGGAGGAGAGTCCGAAAGTGTTCTCAATGAAAAATTGTGAAAGATACCTCCCCGTCCATCCGATAAGATTTTTCGGACTGTCGTGATAGAGATGTGTACTGTCTGTTTTCCAACTGAATAGGTAGGATATCTCTGCTATGAGAAGCAAGATTGAGAATAGAACGATGAATAAACCAATCGTTTTTAGAAAGCCGTCACTCTTCAAGAACGTGAAGGGGGATTTGAAAGAAGCGGATTTCTTCTTCCTTGTTTTTGCTTTGTTTGCTTTTTTGCTCGCCATACTCTAATATTATATTGCAAAAGTAACTGATTTATTGCAATTTTATTTTACCATTCAATAATTGAATTAACAATCTGAAGTTAATAAATAGTACTTGGGACAAAACACCAATTTGTTTACCGGTATTATTGATTTTAAAGGTATTCACGTATTCGCTGTGTCCGGATAGTTTTCTCCTTCTGTCGAAACAGGCTATACGCTTGTGTTTGAAACAGTCATTAACAAAAGTTAATACTTCGACGACGCTCAGTACATCGCTCCTTCATTTCAAACACTTCGCAAGCCTCGAATTTGGCGTTTTCTCCCGAAGCACTATCAAAAAGGTAGTTTCGTACCGGACACTATATAGCCAATAATGCCCGTATAACAGAATACATAGCATCTCTGGTTTTTTCTAAAAACAGGGGTTTCTTCAATTGGTTTCATTCCTAGTTCCGGGCTGTCGTTGAATCTATTTCTCATATTTTGCTTTTCTTAAAATTTATCACTTTTTAAGGCGAATCTCAATCATTTAACTCGGTAAAAGTAAGCATTTTAA
>CAZLTF010000522.1:0-7006 GCA_964562195.1 uncultured Bacteroidales bacterium
GTATTCTCTCTATTTTTGAATGCATCTATCAAATGATCCAGCGTATAAATTGACCAAACCGAAAGAGCCAAAAGCCAATAATACCACCATTTGGCATCCATTGCGAAAATAGAATTGGCAAAAACGGCACTCAAAACAGCACCCAACACCACATCTATTGATAAGATATTGATTTTCTGATAAATACTATATAAATGCTTCAACATTCTGCAAAGGTAAAAAGTTTTTTTGGAAAACATACATTAACCAAGGTAAAGTCATCGTATTCAGGAATCTAAAATTTCCTGTATTTCAGTATTTTACGAATCAATATTTATAAAATAATGTCCACCGGATATACCAAGCCATATATAATGTCAATTTCAAAAATGAAGTTTCAAAGTCAAACCCACTTTTGGTTTTTGAAGACAAGAATAATTTTGAAATTGTGGAGACAGTTCCAAACTCAAATCCTCATCCACTTCCCAGTAAAAAAGGTTTGCATCCACCGAAGCATCGACAATATTCAAAACGTACCAGAGGCTACTAATAATGATCATATAATCCCTGTCTCTACGGTATTGCCGTTTGATTCGAAGGAGTTTTTCTTCGTCAAATTTCTCTTCATACTCATTGACAGCCGCTGTTCCATCATCCAAGACCATGTGATCATAAGCAGCCTTAAAATCATGATACAAGACATTGTTGTCATACACGCTTTTGCCGAGAAAAACAAAACCGGCATAGATAATCGGGATTTTCCAATACTTACGATTGTATGCTTGCCCCAGACCGGGCAAAACAGCGGAGAAAATCGTCGCTTTTCGTGGAGAATGTTTCCTGATTTTTGTAAAATTATTTTGAGTAGTATCTTGAGAGTTTATCCTAACTGAAGCAGAGTCTTGTTTCACGCCTTGCGAATATCCGATCTCTACGACAACGAGGAGAGACAAAACGAGCATATATATACCTAAGCGATTCAAGCAATTATTTTTTGGTGATCCAAAGATGAATCATTGATTAGAGATTAAACTTCTTCAATATTTCTTCCAGTTGTTTTTCGCTTCCAAACGGGATGGATATTTTCCCTTTTCCAGGTCTGCTAATACTAATATCAACTTTCGTGTTTAATTGATTTGTCAATCTATCTTTCAATGTCCGGTATTGTTCGGGCAATTGTTTACGCAATTTTTTTGCTTTTTTTTCGGTTTTACTTTCCTTGATCATTATCTCGGTTTGCCTAACCGAAAGTTTCTCTTTCAGGATTCTGGACAGCATCGTATCCTGCGCTGCAAAATCTTTCAAACCCAACAAAGCACGAGCGTGCCCCATCGAGATATTTTCATCTTTTATTGCCAATTGTACTTTGGGTGACACTTTTAATATTCGCAAATAATTGCTAATGGTAGTACGATCTTTTCCAATTTTCTTGCTCAAATCTTCTTGTGTCAGATTGACTTCGTCCAAAAGGCGTTGATAACTGATAGCAATTTCCCAGGCATTCAATTCTTGGCGATGAATATTTTCGATCAATGCCATTTCGAGCATTTGTTCATCATTTGCAAGACGAATATAGGCAGGGATTTTTTTCAAACCTGCCAATTGACTTGCTCTGAAGCGTCTTTCTCCTGAGATCAACTGATAGCGATCATAGCCCAATTTGCGAACGGTAACAGGCTGTATTATCCCCTGTTCTTCAATGGATTGCGACAATTCTTTCAAGGCAGACTCATCAAATTCTTTTCGCGGTTGAAAAGGATTGACCTCAATCTTACTTAGTTCGATTTCGGCAATAGCACCTACGACATAGTTGCCGGATATATCTTTGGAAGTGATATCGGTCTCAGGGCTTTCGAGTATAGCGCTCAAGCCTCTTCCCAGTGCATTTTTCTTCTTAGTTGTCATAGCTTGTTGGAATTATTTTTTCATCATTTGGAATCTTCGTCATATTGTTTTTTTGCAAAATCTCACGAGCCAAATTTAGATAATTAATTGCTCCGGTACTATTCACATCAAAAGTGATAGCACTCTCTCCGTGACTTGGGGCTTCGCCCAATTTGGTATTGCGATGAATAATCGAATCAAAGACCATCTGTTGAAAATGCATCTTTACATCATCTACTACCTGTTTGGCAAGACGCAATCGCTGGTCAAACATCGTTACCAATACGCCTTCAATTTCCAATTCCGGATTTAAGCGAGACTGCACTATCTTAATGGTATTCAACAATTTGCCCAGACCTTCCAATGCAAAATACTCACTCTGCACAGGCACAATAACCGAATCTGCTGCCGTCAGCGAATTGACAGTGATCAAGCCCAGAGAAGGAGAACAATCGATGATTACAAAATCATAATTATCCTTTACTTTATCAATAACATTTTTGAGCATAAACTCCCTTTTGGGAAGGTTAATCATCTCAATTTCAGCCGCTACCAAATCAATATGCGAAGGAAGCACATCTACATTCGGAGTTTTGGATTTAAGAATAATATCCTGCGCCTCCTCATCTTGAATAAGACAATCGTAAGTACTTTTCTGAATATTGTGCAGTTCAAATCCAAGACCCGAAGTAGCATTTGCCTGCGGATCAGCATCTACCAATAATGTCTTATATTCCAAAATACCAAAACTTGCAGCAAGATTTATTGCGGTGGTTGTCTTCCCGACTCCACCTTTCTGATTTGCAATCGCAATAACTTTTCCCATAATCAATACAAATAATTATTTGTAACGCAAATGTAGATAGTTTTTGTATTTGAACTTTAATAAGATATTAACAAAATTAGCAAGATATTTCCTATTTTGTTAATAACCAAAATCCAATACAAGCATCAAAAAATCACAATATTATTCTTTGTCGTATGAAACAATCTTATCAATTGCCTGCCAGATCAAGTGTGACTCATAGCCTTTGGAGCGAGCATAATTGTACAATTTCTGTTTTCTTCTTTGGAGATTTTTTTCATTTTTCGCAACATCCACCTTATGCAAGATTCTACACAGAACATCCTCATATTCTTTCCCGTCAATTTCCCCTAATCCAATTTCTATCAGCAGATCAGGAATATGTTTGGATTTTAAACCTAAACGTATTTTATTTCGTCCCCATTTATTGTTGTAAAATTTCCCCCGCGCATAAGTTTTCGCAAAACGTTCATCATTGATAAAATTCTCTTTACGCAAATACAAAATCACAGCTTCAATCACCCTTTCTTCAAGCGGCAAAGTTCTCAATTTCTCAAGCACATCAAACTGTGAACGCTCTTGATAGGCACAATATTGATACATCTTTTTCAATACCCATTCCGGTATTATTTTTGTTTCCATAGGGCTAAATGTAAATATATACAAAGCACAAATTTACAAAATATTTTTTTACTAAATACTTTTTCTTTACAAAACCTTCAAAGCAATGCAGTAGTCGCCGGCGACAATACAAGATGGCATCCATAGAATTACACCACTACAAATATTGAGACATAAAGCTTTGCTTGAAAGCATTTTTGTATTTAGGGTCTGCTAAAAAACTCTCAAACAGGTAAGAAAGAATGAATTACATAACAATATCAATAATAAAATGCAAGAGAAATCAGCGTTTTTTCCAAAAACTCTTGCATTTATTTTATTCTCAAAGAAAGTGTTTTTTCGTTCCACAGAAGCACCTCCCTTTTCTAACTTATTCATTTCAAAGTATATACATACATCATCATCTCACAAATTAATAAATGAAGGCACTTCTGTGATTTTCAGCAGACCCTATTTAACAAACTCAATTTGTACAGAAACAAAAATTACATCATTCACTATCAATACGTTATAATTAAAAAAATATATATACTTTTGCAGACAAAAACATAAAGAGATAATACTATGGATTTGAAACGAACATTTGATATTTTACCTTACGCACAAAGTAAGTATCCTTCTAAGGAAGATTTCTTGGCAGGAAAGCAAAACGGGAAATGGATTAAATACAGCCTCGAACAATACAGGGAGATTGTTGATCACCTGAGCTATGCGTTCATCGCAAAAGGAATCCGGAAGGGAGACAAAATCGCCACGGTATCCATCAACAGACCGGAATGGAATTTTGTGGACATGGCGGTTGCCCAAATCGGAGCCGTGCACGTACCCATTTATCCTTCGATTAGCGTCAAAGATTATGAGTATATCCTCAATCACGCCGAGATAAAAATGGTATTTATTCAAAACAAAGAATTGTATAGCAAAGTCAGCGAAGTCATCCACAAAGCCGAATATGTCGAAGCAGTGTATTCATTTGATGAAATAGAAAATATTCCGCAATGGAAAGAGTTGGCAGAAGAAGGTTCAAACAATAGCAAGCCCGAAGAATTACAAAATCGCAAAGATGCTATCACTGAAGAAGATTTGGCAACAATGATTTACACTTCCGGGACGACCGGAAATCCGAAAGGTGTAATGCTTCTTCATCGCAATATCATGTCCAATGTCGAAGGAATTTACATCTATTTTCCGGTAGATCATACACACAAAGCGTTGAGTTATTTACCATTGAGTCACGTATTTGAAAGAGCCGTCAATTATGCTTACCAAAGAATCGGAGTATCTATCTATTATGCAGAGCATATCGGAAAGATAGCCGACAATCTCAAAGAAATAAGCCCGTCCTCTTTCACTACAGTTCCGCGCCTCTTAGAAAAGATTTTCGACAAGATAATGGCGAAAGGATCCAAATTGCAAGGAATACAAAAGAAGATATTTGATTGGGCGATCGGACTCGGATTGGAATATGACATCGAAGGAAAGAGTTTGGGCTACAAATGGCAATTGGCATTAGCCCGCAAATTGGTATTTAGCAAATGGCAAGAAGCACTTGGAGGCAATATGCGTGTGATAATTTCGGGTGGTGCAGCGCTCCAAGAAAGATTGGCACGAATCTTCACCGCCGCAGGAATGCCTGTTTTGGAAGGTTACGGACTTACAGAGACCTCTCCGGTTATCACCGTAAACAATTTGGATGAAGGAAATCGCAAATTTGGTACGGTAGGACCTACTATCAAAGGAGTGGAAATAAAAATCGCAGAAGACAAAGAAATTTTGACTCGTGGACCATCCGTAATGAAAGGCTATTATAAAGCCGAAGACCTTACCAAAGAGGCAATTGATGAAGATGGCTGGTTTCACACCGGCGATCTGGGAGCGATTATTGATAATAAATTCCTCAAAATCGTAGGACGCAAAAAAGCGATGTTCAAAACCGCAATGGGAAAATATGTCAATCCCGAACATATAGAAAGTAGTCTTGTGGAATCTCCGTTTATTGATGCTGTTGTCGTATTGGGCGATAGCCAAAAATTTGCAGGCGCTCTCATTGTCCCTGATTTTGAACACCTTAAATCTTGGGCGCGTACACAAGGAATCAAATTCACCGGAAATACGGATTTGGTTAGCAAACCGGAAGTATTCAAAGAATATCGAAAAATTGTAGATGCCGTAAACAAATCCATCGCAGACTATGAACGCATTGCAAAATTTCATATTCTGGACCATACTTGGACTATTGATTCGGGAGATCTGACCCCGAGTCTCAAAGTAAAACGAAATCACATTAGCACAAAATACAAAGATGTAATAGACCCACTTTTTAAGTAGCAAAGACAATCAACAAAAGCAAGTAATATATTTTATTGCATTTTTTTTATTCTTATAAAATTATTTTGCTATAAATGATATACTATTCATTTTTTTTATACCTTTGCACTTTAAAACAAATAAATTATGGCAGGAGTTAATAAAGTTATTTTAATCGGAAATTTAGGCAAAGACCCCGAAGTAAGAAATCTCGAAAACGAAGTAAAAGTAGCCAGCTTCTCACTGGCAACATCCGAATCTTACAAAACAAAAGACGGCACCAGAGTAGATAATACCGAGTGGCATAACATTGTTCTTTGGAGAGGATTGGCAGGTATTGCTGAGAAATACCTCAAAAAAGGAGATTCCATCTACCTTGAAGGAAAACTTAGAACCAGAAGTTGGGAAGATGAAAATGGAGTCAAAAAGTATCGTACGGAAATCTATGGAGATCAAATGACAATGTTGAGCAAAAAAGGAGATAATCAAAGTGGAAGTATTCCTCCTCCCCCTCCCGACACAGCTCAACCTCAAGACACAAATGTAAGCACGGAACCGGAAGACGATTTACCATTCTAACATCCTCTTTCTTTTCGACTAACAAAATATGATAATTTTGGAAGACGCAGACTTCGACCCTCTTATATCGATTTTTTCATTTTTATTGTTCTCTTTTGAGAATATTCCTTGGAATGTTGTCATTAGTTTGTTCGTGATTATTTTTCTTTTTGCGATTTCGGCAATGATCTCCGGCTCGGAGACCGCTTTTTTTTCGTTGAATACCAAAATTTTAGATGATCCTCAAAAGGACAAAAGAAAAATCGAACTCATCAAAGAATTGTTGGAAAGACCCAAACATCTTCTTGCTATAATCTTGATTACCAACAACTTTGTAAATGTTGCTATCGTAGTATTGACCTACTATTTTCTAAATGATGTTTTTCATATAGAACGACTCAATGTTTATGTTCAGTTTCTCTTGGAAGTAGTGTTGATCACTTCACTTATTCTGCTTATCGGTGAGATTATTCCCAAAATATTTGCTGCTCAGAAGCCATATATTTTTGCAGGAATAATGGCAAGACCGCTCAAACTCCTATCCAAGATACTCAGACCACTTTCCCATCTTTTGGTAAGCTCTACCAATCTTATCGACCAATCACTAAAGAAGAAGAAAAAGAGTATAGACAAGGAAGAGTTATCTGAGGCAATTGCCTTATCCACAGACGATTCCAAACACCAACAGGAACGAAAAATGCTGGAAGACATCGTCAAATTTAGTGACATCGAAGTTTCGGAAGTGATGAAATCCCGCGTTGATATGATAGCCATTGACAGTAGCGCCCCTTACGAAGAAGTACTACAGCTCATTATCAAATCCGGATACTCACGCATTCCCGTTTACAAAGA
>CAZLTF010000523.1:0-12321 GCA_964562195.1 uncultured Bacteroidales bacterium
TTTACCGGGTACTCCGCCGGATAATTTTTTGATTACCGGTCTTTCATATATTTTTTTTGACATAATATTTTATTTTTTGATTATCAATCTTTTAACTATCATTTATTTTACTAATAAACCTACATCATATTTTCATTACAGTCCACATAAACAATAAATATTGCCCCTTTCACTCAAATATATTTGCAATTAAATTTCACCTTGTATAGAGAACTGTTCAAATTGGGATATATCCCCGATCATATCAAATGAGTAACGGATAAACATCTTGCCTGTTTGGTATCCGGAATAAGGGCTTACACTTTCGCCAAGGGCGAGCTTGACCAAGGCAGCGGGGAGGTTTTGACCTGCACCGACCGCCAGATAGACCCAAGCGGGGATACGGGGATTGATCTCAATGATGTAATATTTGCCGTCGGCGGTTTTGATCATTTCCATTTCCATTCCGCCACGCCATTGTGTTTTTCGTATCAATTGGCGTGTGATTTCCAACATTTTCTCATCCGCAAGCGTAATTCCTCCCCATGCTTTACCTTTGTCGGTAATATATTGTTTGCGCATCGGTACGGCTCCGATCGTATTTCCTTTGCCATCACCCAGTGCTACTACATTGACTTCCGTCCCTTTGACATATTCCTGAATGATGATAGGCAATCCCCACTTGGCGTTTATTTTGTTGAAATAACTGATCACCTGTTCTTCATTATAAGCAATATAGGCTTCGTAATATTTACCTTTTACCAAGAGTGGATAGGCAAATTCTTGTCGCAGATTATAAATGGTAGAAGTAGTAGTAATCGTTTTGCTCTTAGGAACAGCAAGTTCATACTTTTTGCCAAACTCCGGTAAATATGCTTTATGTCGTTCCTCAAATTGAGCGATTGTTGGCAAAAATGTTCGTATTCCTAATGCCAGAAGCTCTTTTTCGGCTTTCATAAAAGTATAAAGCTCCGCATCAAAATTGGGTATCAAGACATCTATTTTTTCTTTTGCATGGATGTATTTGATACGTTGCAACAAAGCATCACTTCCGGCAGACGGAAAGGGAATCTGATAGGCTCTGTCCACCATATCCCGCATATAAATACCCGGCTCTAAATTTTCGTATGCCAATCCGATGATCGTAACCTCAAAATCCTTACACTCCCGTATGCCGCGTATCACCGGAATACCCGGACCCGGATTGTCGGTATTGTTGAGACCGGTAACAGCAATCGTTAATTTTCGCTTACTCATGATCCTGTTTTTCTAATAAATTGAATTGTTCGAGCATCTTGATAAAATCATAAAGATGCGTTTCTATCGTTTCCTTATTGACATCATATTCTTCCATAATTTGAGCAATAATTTCTTCTTTGGATTTCGAATCTTTGATAGCATTGAGCAAATCTTGTCCGATGGGATTGGTAGAAAAGGATTCGCCCGATTCGGCATCAAAAATAAATCCCGTTTCGCTTATCGCTACGTTCTTTTTAAGTTGCATAGTACAATTATTTTAAATTATCCGGCAAAAGTAGCACCTCTGTATCATATAGAGTTTACAAAATTTTGAAAAAGATGTATAAAATTTGGTCTTTTGCTATTTTCATTCTTTTTTGCTTCAAGCCTCCGAAGTCACCAACTACTAAAATACTTCACCATTTATTATTATTCTCTATCTTTGCCAAAAAAATATTCGGGCATGAAATTTCAAAATATTCCAAAAGAATTTTTTAGTGGTAATCGAAAGGCTTTGTCAAAATTGATGCAAGAAAATTCTATTGCTTTCTTTTTTGCTCACGAAGAGCTATGGCGCAATGGAGATCAGTATTACGGTTTTCGTCAAAATTCCAATTTCTTTTACCTTACGGGAATCTTGCAGACTTCTACCGTACTCGTATTGCGAAAAACTGAAAATAACAATTTTTTGGAAACCTTGTTTGTTCCTAAGGAAGACAAAAAACATGAGATCTGGTATGGTCATCAATTGACGAAAGAGGAAGCCTGTGAAATTTCGGCGATCGAAGATGTTCGATATCTTGAAGATTTCAAACCTTCTCTTGAAGCTTGGCTCTCCTTGTCAAATGTGGTCTATATAGACCGGATGGAGAATGAAGGTTTTGCGAAGAAAATCAATTATACCGGACAAAGATTTTTTAATGATCTTTCGCCTGCAGAACAGCAAAAATATATCTCCATCAGCCCCTTAATGGCAAAGTTGAGGCTTGTGAAGCAAGAAATAGAATTGGATTTAATCCGGCAAGCGATTCGAGTGACACAACAGGCATTTGTGCGGATGCTGTCCACATTTGGCAAACTCAACACGGAATATGAAGTTGAAGCAGAGATATCATACGTTTTCAACCGCCATGGAATGACACACGCTTATCCTCCTATTATCGCCGGTGGGCTAAATGCTACGGTCTTGCACTATGTTGATAATAACGATTCTTTGATGGATGGCGATTTGTTGTTGTTGGATTTTGGTGCCGAGAATACAAACTATGCCGCTGATTGTAGCCGGACTATTCCGGTAAACGGAAAATTTACCCAAAGACAAAAAGAAATATATGAAGCGGTATTGAGAGTACAGGAAGCGATGATTCCGGAATATATTCCCGGTAATACAATTCGTAAATTGAATGAAAAATCGGGGCAATTAATGGAAATAGAGTTGCAAAAATTAGGACTTATTAGTCCGGAGGACATTCAATCTCAAGATCCTGAAAATCCACGCTACAAGAAGTATTATATGCATGGTTTGGCACATTTCTTGGGGTTGGATGTTCATGATGTAGGCAATAAAGATACCCCTTTTGAAAAAGGAATGATATTGACCTGTGAACCCGGTATTTATATCCCCGAAGAACGAATCGGAATACGAATAGAAGATGACATTCTGGTGGATGATATTCCTGTCAATTTGATGCAAGACATTCCCAAAAAACGGAACGAAATTGAAACCCTGATACAAGTAGAGAGATGATGAACATCGAAGAAGTAAGAGAATATTGCTTGCAAAAAGCAGGAGTGGAGGAAAGCTTTCCTTTTGATGCGACTACATTGGTTTTTAAGGTAGGTAACAAGATGTTTGCATTGTTGAGTTTGGAAGAAGGAAATAGCCTCAACCTGAAATGCGAGCCTGAAAAAGCCATTCGTTTGCGAGAGCAGTATTCTTTCGTTTTACCCGGATTTCACATGAACAAAAAGCATTGGAATACAATTCAAAATATCAGCCTCGTTCCTCGACAACTCCTTGTGCAATGGATAGATGATTCATACCAGCTTGTCTTTCTTAAACTTTCTAAAAGTCTTCGTATGAGCATTCAACGCGATTTGTATTAAAATCTAAAAAAAAGCCACCTGAAATATGGTGGCTTTTTTGCATAAGATAAAAACAAAAAGCTTTACTTCACTATCAATTTTTGACGGGAAATATTTCCGCTTTGACTTCCTTTGAGCTGTATCAGATATGTGCCTGCTTCAAGATTCAAAGATACTTGACTCAGCGTGGAGTTATTTGTATATGAATATATCTCTTCGCCCAATAAATTGAAAATGGTGACTAACACCTTTTCGTTGGAATTATTTTCAATATAAAAGTCTCCTGTTGTAGGATTGGGGTAGATGGAGAAAACAATATTTTTGTTATCATTGATTCCTTCGGGTACTCCGACGAGTTTGATGTTATCGATTTCCCAAGTAGCAGAGGCATCTGAGGTAGAAGTATATTTAAATGCAAAACGTATATTTGATGAAATAAGGGAAGAAAGGTTTACGGCAGCTGAAGTCCATTCCCAACCTCCCGGAGAAGGATTGAAGCTTAATGTTTCCCAAGTAGCATCATTGGGATCTCCTGCTGTATAATCGTAAGAATAAAGCAATTCGAGAGGCGGACCGGAATAGTTCATAGAGGTTTCGAAATACAAATAGTACAAGGGTTCTACTACTCCTGTTAGTTGAGGGGAGATAAGCCAGTCTTCATTGGGGTTGGAGCCTCCTGCATAGCCGGACATTTTACCGCAGGGAACGGGACTGCCATGATTTTCATCAATGCTCCACACTTGATCGTCTCCGATCACACTATAGGTAGTCCAATTATCAAATCCATTGTCAAATGTAAGATTAAAAATCACTCCGGAAAATGAATTACCCGTTTGGATTGTTAATTCGGGGACTGAGCCGTCATTTTTATAATCGATGCTTGTACCGGAATTGGTATAAGGATAGATTTTGACCGTATAGGTAGTATTTTCCAAAGTTCCGGCAAAAAAAGCGGTCTCTTGTCCGTAGGCAATATTCATTGCGGCGAAGCCGTCCGAAAAATCCAAATCATCGGCAATAGGTTGCCCGTCGGCTACACCACCAAAAGCGGTAGTATATGCTACTACGAGATAATTTTCGGGTAGTTGCTCTCCTACGGCATCCGTCCAGAACAGTTGAATATCCGTTGTAACACAATTTGATGTGAAGTCAGTAGGATAATTAGTAGGCTCCGGAATAACGGAAGAGCCGCCTCCGGCTACCAATTTTATATTATCAATTTCCCAAGTGGCGGAGCCTGCATCGTCGGAAGTATATTTAAATGCGATGTACATTTCCGTTCCGCTATATGCATTCAAGTCAATGTCACCGGACTCTGTCCAAGCCCAACTACCACCGGAGAGAGTGGCGGTAAGATCTTGCCAATCGGCTTCATTGGGGTCGTCGCCGGGCACATAATCATCGGCAATCATTACCATCAGGTCATCACCGGTATAATTCATTGCAGTAGAGAATGTTAAAATCTCATTCTCCGTATCATTCAGACTAAAAGCAGGGGAGATAAGCCAATCTTCATTGGGGTTGGAACCGCCGGAATAGCCACTCATCTTGGCACAAGGCATAGGGTCACCATGTGCTTCATCGATAATCCATACTTGATCGTCTCCGACTATGCTGACAGTAGTCCAATCTCCAAAACCATCATCAAAAGTTTGATTGAAAATCGTAGTAATATCTTCCGTTGTTGCATTTGCCGTAGGCACCGTACCGTCGGTTTTGAAATCAATATTCTCTCCGGTATTGGTGTAGGGATATATGCTGAAATAATAGGTGGTAGCACCTTCCAGATTGGCAAATGTGTAAGTGGTAGCACCATAGGCTACATTCATTGCACCGGAGCCATCCGAGAGATCGGTGTCATTTTCTACCGGAGTACCGTCCTCCGGAGTAGGAAGAGCAGGGGAAGTAGCTGCATAAATGACATAAGCCAAAGGCAATTGTTCTCCTGTAGCGTCAGTGAAATTGAGTGTTATCGAACTCCCCGAAGTATTTGCTACAAAACCGCTAGGATAGTTACTCGGCTCGGGATTGATGCTCACGTCACCGGTAAACGAAAAATCATCATAATATACGGCACCACCCGTATTGCCGTCTTGTTTATAGACTCTCACTTCAAAGCGAAATTGATTGGCGGCAGCCGGAGCTGTCAAAGTAACGTTGTATTGTTGCCAAGCAGCATTGTCCTCGGAGTATGTACCCGGACGAAGTTCATCCGCATTGTCATCCAGAGTAGTCCCATCTGTCATCCAATATGCCCAAATACGGGTACGGGCAGCCGGATCATTGTCATAATACCAATAAGAAATCGTGTATTGTGTACCGCCTACTACATCTTCTATGTTTTGACGTAGCTTTTTGGAACCCGATGCAGAAGTATGCTTCGCCGAAAAAGATCCCCCGTGTACGATATCCGTACCCTGAGTAATATTATCCGAAATAGTCCATCCGTCGGGTGTCTCTCCCGTCCATGCTTCCATATCTCCGTTGATTAGACTTTGTCCAAAACCGCTTAGCCCGAGCAAAGTCGTGAAAATAAATGCGTAAAGTAAATCTTTCTTCATAATAGTAGTATTAAAATTTAAAAAGCAAAGGTAGCTATTTTCTTATTTCTATCGATAATTATTTTTTTGAAACAGCATTATTAAATTTCTATTCCTATTCTCATTTTGGCGGAGCCAATACCGGATTATTTTGCAATTATTAGAAAATTATAAATTCAAATAAATTTTTATTTACCTTTGCACTTTATTTTCTATACAAAGGTATAGGGGTACTTGAATACTTAAATAGATAATAATCATGTTAACAAATGCTAGTAAATATGCGATAAGGGCAGTTTTGTTTTTGGCGAAATGTTCAGAAGATGGAAAAAGATTTGGAATAAAAACCATCGCCGAAGAAGTTGATATTCCTATTCATTTTATAGCAAAATTATTACAACCCCTTGTCAAAGAGGGTATTATTTCTTCTATCAAGGGTCCCAACGGAGGCTATTTTTTCACGACAGAAAACGGCAAACACAATGTATGTGATGTGATTCACACAATAGAGGGAAAACCTATCTTCGATCAATGTTTTATGGGATTGCCCCAATGTGGAGACGAGAATCCATGTCCGGTTCATCATATTGTAGCTCCATTCAAAGAGAAGATGTTGGATAAATTTTTACACACCACACTTGCTCAATTTGCACAAGAAATCAAGGATAATGGCAGTTATCTTTCTTTGGTCGGAATATGACGACCTCTTCATTTGCCATCAGAGGTTCTCACACCACCTTGTTACCATAGGATATTTTTAGGGGTAAAACATCTTTTTTTTCATCTACCCTAATAAAATAACTATTCTATGAATAAAATTTCCTTTTTTCTCATTCTATTTGTGATAAACTTTCGGGTCTATGCCGCTTTAAGCATATTATTGGTAAATGATAACTCAAGCGATCCCGATCGAATCGAAAAAATAAAAACCGCCATTGTTGCCAATGGCTATACATATTCATATTACGATGCCGTCACGGCACAGTCTTCTCCTTCGCAAGAATTAATGGAATCATTTGACTTAGTCATCTGGTACACGGGAAATGACAGTGCTGATTTATGGTTTTGGAATGGCAATGACACCGAAAATCCGGCGATCAAAGGCTATTTAGAAAACGGGGGAATGTTTTGGCTACAAGGATTGGACTGGCTGTATGACAAATACGGAGACGGTCCGGCAATATTTGATGATACGAATATGTTGAACGAATATTTCGGAATCTATACTTATTATGGTCAATCCTATGTGGACGACGGCGGACAAGGAGTTTCCAAATTGATGAAAGCAACAGGAAATGATATTTTCTCTCAAAATTCAATCTATTGGACTTATAACAAGATGTGGTATGTAGATGCCCTAATCGGAACAAGTGAATCGCAATATCTTTACGAAATGGGACCTCCTTCTTATGTTCTTTCGGGTTTTTATCCGGGTATATTAAATGAGAACGGAGCTACAAAGGTGATTTCTTTTGCATTTGAAACCGCCAGAATTAATACCCAATCCAACACAAATGAACTAATCGGTGATGGTCTTGACTATTTCGCACAATTTGGGAATGGTATTTCCACCTATGTGAGTAGTGTGGAGGTGTTTTCTCCTTCCGGAGTAATGATGATTGACGAAAACGAAGGAACATTACAGCTGGATGTAGAAATTCTTCCCGGTGATGCAAGCATTCCGTATGTTTTTTGGGAAGTAATAGACGAATCGACGAGCGCCAGCATTTCGCAAAACGGTTTGCTACAAGCCAATGGCATTGCCGATGGTACTGTGTGGGTAAAAGCCACAGCAATGGATGGAAGTCAAATGGCAGATTCTATTCAGATAAGCATCAGCAATCAAGGAAATGGAGAATTTTTCATTTTATTGGTTAATGACAATGCCAACACTCCGGACAGATATTTGTCTATAGATTCGACATTGACAAATCTGGGCTTGAATTATGATGTTTTCAATACCGTTGTAGAAGGATGTTTCCCTCCCTTGCCGGTCTTGTCTGCAGCAGATCTGGTGATCTGGTACACAGGCAACGATGGCATGAATCTATATTTATGGAATATTTCCAATCCGTCTCTTCCGACATTCAATTCACCCTTGCTTCAATATCTCGACAACGGTGGCAATCTATGGTTGCAAGGTTTGGATTTCCTGTATGATGTCTATGGTGTAGCACCGGAGAGCTTCGAAAGTGGAAATGTAGTATATGATTATCTCGGGATTCAACAATATGCCGTACAATCCAAAACAGATGACGGAGGTAGCGGCGTACCTCAGATGGATGTAGTTGATAATGAGATATGTTCTTTCAGTCCGGTACAATGGGTATGGGAAACACTGTATTTTGCCGATGGATTTGTGCTCTCGCCGAATGCTACCCCGATCTATAGAATGGGACCTTCGGATTATGTTTTCAATGAATATTTTTCCGGTGTATATAATGAAAAAGAAAATTCTAAAATACTTACTTTTGCTTTTGAAACCGCCAAAATAAATACTCCACAAAACAGAGACGCTCTCTTCAATGATGTTCTCAATTATTTTGATCCTCTTATCAAAGTGGAAGAAAACAAACACAATACATCGTTATTTACATTTTATCCTAATCCAAGCGACGGAGTGATTTATATTCAAGGAAATGACGAAGCGGAAATGAGGATAAATATATTTGATATGCAAGGGAAGAAGGTCTTCACACAAACAATAGAAAATTCTCAAAGTGTAAATTTACGCTCATCGGATTTACATGATGCCTGTTATTTGCTTCAAGCGATAAGCGGTCAAGAGATTGAGCAAAAAATACTAATTTTGAATTAATTTTGTTCAAAATTTTTGGATATTTCTTAAATACTAAGCACCTGATTCAAAATACATTATAAATATTTATCATTAATAGTCTGTGCTTATTACAACATAATATTCTGGCAGACAATACATTACAATCATGTTTATCTCAAAACGAGGCTATAAAAGTGTTTTTTCAAAAAAAAAAGAGAAAATGTTTTGATTTAAAAAAACTTTATATCTTTGCAGTCCGAATTTAGAAGTTTAATTTTCAAAAAGATATAACATGACAAAAGCAGAGTTAGTTACAAAAATTGCAGACAAAACAGGTATTGACAGAACTGTTGTATTGGAAACAGTAGAAAGCATGATGGATGCTGTAAAAGAAACCATGAGTAGTGGTGAAAATATTTATCTAAGAGGTTTTGGTAGCTTTGTTATTAAGCACAGGGCTGAGAAAACAGGAAGAAATATTTCCAAAAAGACCACCATTAAAATTCCTGCTCATAACGTTCCTTCTTTTAAACCTGCAAAAGTATTCGTAGAAGAAGTAAAAAAGAATGTTAAATAAATAAGGAGGGTTTTGATATGCCTAGTGGAAAAAAGAGAAAACGCCATAAGATGGCAACTCACAAACGTAAAAAACGTTTAAGAAAAAACAGACATAAAAAGCGTAAATAATCGCTACTTCTGGGGTCGGGATAAATTGTCATTAAAGGGTGGTTTATCCCGACTTTATATTACCTATATCGATCAATATTTGCTCTCTCCTACAAAATATTGATTAAATTAAAATTAACGTGGATAAAAAAATTATTATCAATGCTTCATCCAATGCGGTAAATATTGCTATGTTGGAAGATGATTCATTGGTAGAGCTTCATAAAGAGACAAAAAACAAAGCCTTCGTCGTAGCGGACATTTATCTCGGGAGAACCAAGAAAATAGTACCCGGACTCAATGCAGCTTTTGTTGATGTAGGATACAAAAAAGACGGTTTTTTGCATTATCAAGATTTGGGACCCAATATTCGTTCCCTTCTCAAATTGGCTAACCTAACCCAAAACAAGCCCCGTATCCCAAGTTTGACACGCTTTCGATTGGAAAAAGAGACGGAGAAAGACGGAAAAATCAGTGACATTCTTCGCTCAGGACTCGAGCTGCCGGTACAAATTGTCAAAGAACCTATATCAACCAAAGGACCTCGTCTCTCTTGTGAGTTGTCGTTAGCAGGTAGATATATGGTATTGGTACCCTTTTCAAATAAAGTGTCCATCTCCCAGAAAATTAGCTCCGGCAATGAAAAAAACAGACTCAAAAAACTAATCCAAAGCATCCGTCCCAAAAATTTCGGGGTGATTGTGCGCACGGCAGCCGACAAAATGGAAATCGAAGAGCTGGAAAAAGATATGCAAGCACTGATGGATAAATGGAGAGAAACACTTCGAAAACTCAAAAAAGCACAACCCAAACAACGCCTCCTCTCCGAAGTCAACCTCACCTCCGCTATTTTGAGAGATTTATTTACGGACTCCGTCACCAATGTTATTGTAGATGATTCGGAAATTTATCAAGATATCATACGCTATATCAAGATGATAGCTCCCGAGAAAGTAAAATCAATAAAATTGCACAAAGCCAACACACACATCTTTGATCACTACAATGTCAATAAACAAATCAAAACTTCTTTTGGCAAAACCGTAACCATCAAAAGAGGCGTTTATCTCATCATCGAGCATACCGAAGCAATGCACGTTATCGATATTAATAGCGGCAACAAAGTTGATAAAAACAAATCTCAAGAAGAAAATGCGCTTCGCGTAAACCTTGAATCCGCAAAAGAAATAGCACGACAATTGAGACTTCGTGATATCGGTGGAATTATCGTCATTGATTTTATTGATCTGCATAAATCCGAAAATCGCCAATATCTATACAAAAAGTTGAAGGAAGAAATGAAAAAAGACAGGGCAAGACATTCCATTTTGCCGCCTTCCAAATTCGGATTGGTACAAATTACCCGCGAAAGAGTGCGCCCGGTGACAGAAGTCGTAGTCACAGAAGTATGCCCCACTTGCAAAGGAACCGGAAAAATCACTTCAAGCAGCCTTATCATTGACTCCATCGAAAGTGATATCAAACACCTCTTGCAAGAACAAAATGAAAAAAAACTAACATTGGTTGTACATCCATACATATATGCTTATTTGACCAAAGGAATTTATTCTTTGCAATGGAAATGGTACTTTCGTTTCAATAGCTTTATTCGTCTCAAACAAGATATGAATATGCCTTTGCTAAGCTATACTTTCTACAACAAAAACAATGTAAAAATTAAAATGTAATTCTATATTGATAAAATCATGAAAAAAGATATCGTAGTAAGCGGGGTAAGACCTACCGGCAATATACATCTGGGAAATTATTTTGGTGCTATAAAGAATTTTGTTAAGATGCAGGAACAACAAACTTGCTATTTCTTTATTGCTGATTATCACTCACTTACAACACATCCTAATCCTGCCGACTTGCACGGTAATGTGCGACAAGCATTGATTGAATTTTTGGCTTGCGGTATTGACCCCGAAAAATCAACACTGTATCTGCAAAGTGACATCCCACAAACAGCCGAACTGTATCTTATGTTGAATATGAACGCATATCTCGGCGAATTGCAAAAGGTCGTTACTTTTAAAGAAAAAGCACGCAAACAACCCAACAATGTAAATGCGGGCTTGCTAACCTACCCGACATTGATGGCTGCCGACATTCTTATCCATCAAGCCAACAAAGTGCCGGTCGGAAAAGATCAAGAGCAACATCTCGAAATGACACGTACCTATGCCCGGCGATTTAATAAACTTTATGCTACCGATTTCTTGCCGGAACCTACCGCATATAATTTCGGCGAAAATCTCGTGAAAATCCCCGGACTGGATGGAAGCGGGAAAATGGGAAAAAGCGAAGGCGGAAACAATGCCATCTTCTTAAACGAAGAACCGAAAATATTACGAAAAAAAATAATGCGCGCCAAAACAGACTCCGGGCCAACCGAAAAAAATTCGCCTATGTCTGCAGAAGTTTCCAACTTATTTCAACTTATGCGCGTCCTTAGCAAACCGCAAATTGTACAACAATATATCGATGCTTACAATGATTGTACTATACGCTACGGTGATATGAAAAAACAATTGGCAGAAGATGCAATCGCATTTACCGAACCTTTCAGAGAAAAAATAAAAGAGCTTGAAGCTGACCCCGCATATATCGCCAAAATCGTAAAAACAGGTAAGGAAAAAGCACGCGAAAGTGCAGAAAAAACAATCCAAACCGTAAGAGAAATCGTTGGATTTAAACCTTTCTAAAATACTGATATTGTAATACTTGTGAGCTTCGTGCCGAAAACCTATTTCTACTCCGACCCTCTACCACTTCGATCTACGTATTAAAAAAAATATTTGTTACTCCCCTGTTTTCCGCACTGGGACACCCAAATTAATTTTTCAAATTAAATAAATCAACAATATACTTTTGTTCCTCATTAAATACAAGAGTTTTTATCCTGATTTCATTAGTTGAAGGAACTTTAATTTTAACTGCATATATTGATTTTGCTATGTCTATTGCTTTTTCGGAGCTTATTTCTGCTTTTTTTTCTTTTAGCTGCCGTTCAAGTTCTTTATAAACTTT
>CAZLTF010000524.1:0-1998 GCA_964562195.1 uncultured Bacteroidales bacterium
GAAAAAAAATACATATTCGATGTAAAAACCATGCTTCGCAAATCCAATATTTTTTATCCCGGCTACGTACTAAATATTCCTGCAAGAAACATACACAGAAAAGACAGTATCACAGACAACTATTTCTGTATCAGTCTCCACAGAGGAGAGAGAGACCTTATCGCTTCATTTTTGGGTTATATCTCCAAACAGGATATTACCGAAGGTAAAATTGGAATTTTATATCCCAAAGACACCCAAAGGATAAGAGCAGACCAATCAAGTTTTACGTTTTTTGAAGATACGTATGAAATATTTTTCAAAAATATCAAAAGCCCTTTCATCAGTCCGAGAATTGAAAAGATGAAAACGTACAAGAAATTGAAACTAAAATAGATGGCATCATTAAACAAGACATATACCGATACAAAATTGGGTGGAAAAATCTACACTCCTACATTCATCATTGAAAAAATTTTGAATGACATAGGCTATGACAATCCATCAATTTTGGGAAAAAACATTATTGATCCGGCTTGTGGAGATGGCAGGTTTTTGATTCAAATCGTAAAACGCATCATCAAACACTCCGGATTGAAAGATCTAAGCTCCAACCTGTCATACGTTAGCGGATGGGATATAGATGCATCTGCCATCCACAAAGCAATAGAGCATTTAGACTCACTCACAGCAAAATACGACATCAATATCAAGTGGAATCTATCGGTACGTGATTCTTTGAGTGAATACGAAGAAGGGAAATATGATTTTGTAGTCGGCAATCCTCCCTACATACGCATCCAACACCTTCGGTCTGCACAAAGAAAATATATCCAAGAAAACTATCCGTTTTGTCAATCGGGATCTACAGACATATATATTGCCTTTTACGAACTCGGAAACCGCTTGCTAACCCCATCCGGCAAACTGGGATTTATCACCCCCAACACATTCTTCAACAGCCAGACAGCCAAGCAATTAAGAAGATTTTTTGAAAAAAACAACAACCTCATTCAGATAAGCAATTACGGTACGATTCAGCTTTTTGACAATGCAAGCACTTACAGTGCAATCGTAGTCTTTGACAAACAAAAAAGAAAATCTTTTCTCTATCAAAGTGCAATTGACAAATTCTCTTTTAAAGAACGCAAAATCGATTTTCAGGAGATTGCCGGCAGTACTTTTTGGCAATTATCCACCGGTAGAAATACGCATACCCAAGGAAATAGGCTGCTTGACATCGCCGAAATTCACGTAGGTATCACGACATTGGCAGACCGTGTTTACATCTCTCCATTCTTGAAAAAGAAGAAAAATGAGATTCTCTTACGAACCAAATTGGGAGGAGATGTATGGATAGAAAAAGACATACTCAGACCCATCATCAAAGCCTCCAAGCTAAAAAAATCCGACGAACCAATTCGCGAATATGTAATTTTCCCCTATCATAAACACAATGGGAAGATACAAATCATTCCGGAAAATCAAATGCGTGAAAACTTCCCCAAAGCATTCCGGTATCTGCTATCTTTGAAGGACATATTGGACAAAAGAGATGCAGGAAAGCCCAACAAAGTCAGTTGGTATGCATTTGGTCGAACGCAAGGATTGGAAACAAGTTTTGGAAAGAAAATTCTATTTTCCCCGATGAACAAGGAACCGAATTTTATTCTTTCCGAAAATGAAGAAGCAAGCTTCTATTCCGGTTATTGTATTAAATATAAGGGAGATTATTCGACCTTACTACAGCAATTAAATTCTATTAGAATGAAAAAATACATTGCAAGATCTGCCCGCGATTTTCGTTCGGGATGGAAGGCATATAACAAAGCTATCGTAGGGGAATTTATTATCGAAAATCACTAACTATGGTCTGCTGAAAATCACAGAAGTGCCTTTATTTTATAATTTGTTCGTTTTTTTTGACCGGACTCATACATAGGGTCTGCTGAAAAACTAACAATACACACCTATACTGTTGATAATTAGCTAAATATGTTGATAACTATTAGATATAAA
>CAZLTF010000525.1:0-8734 GCA_964562195.1 uncultured Bacteroidales bacterium
AGGGATTCCGACTTTCGGTTATGAATCTGCCCGTGAATCGGGGGTGGGAATTGCTACGGCGGTCTATGAAGATGCTCGTACCAGCGGCAACTGGTTTGTGGTATGCGGGATGGGACGTTCGGCGGGACATCTGGCATTTGGTATTGGCACGGCAGCGCATTATCCGATGATTATTATTCCCGAGATGTTTGATAAAACGGAAATGACGTTCGACAAAATAACCAATTTGATGGTCTCTTCCATCATTAAACGTAAGATTCGCAAAATTCCTTATGGTGGCATTATGATTAGCGAGGGAATGTTTCATTTTCTTTCGGACGAAGAGATTGCCAACTCCGGCATCCGGTTTACCTATGACGAACATGGTCATCCTGAATTGGGGAATGTTAGTAAAGCACACATATTCAATGAATTATTGCAACGAAAATTGAAAGAATTGGGTATCGGAGTGAAATCCCGTCCAGTCGAATTGGGATATGAAATACGCTGTACTCTTCCTTCCGCATATGATTTGGAATATTGTACTGCACTTGGTCTGGGGACCAAAAAACTTTTTGATGAAGGCAAAACAGCTTGCATGGTAAGTGTGGACAATCAAGGTGATGTCAATCCTTTGTATTTGCGTGATCTGGAAAATATTCAAGGTAAAATTCCTCCACGATTGGTTAATATGAACAGCAAAAAGGTAAATCTGTTTGTACACAATAATATGGATTTTATCCAAATGAAAGATTATCAAGCTGCAAAAAAATATGTAAATAATCCGGAGGACTTTGATTTTTATAAAATCTTGAATTGGAAAAGTCCAAGTGCCTGAGATACAGGGATGCTCTTTGTTTCTATGAGATGAACGGAGGGCAGATTGGTGAATGGGGCAAAAAGAGCTGCGCAATGGACGAATAAATAGAGAAAATGAATTTTATCGAAAAAAACGTATTTGACAAACATTATCCTTTGATAATTTCCTCTCATGTGAAGTGGGGTATTGTGATAGGCGGAACACTTTTTGTGGCGCTGTTTACTTCTTTGTTTCAGCCTTTTTATCTTAGTCATTATGATTTCGATACCAAAGTATTTGTGATCTCTTCTTGGACTGCAATAACTTTTATTTCCTTGATATTCAACCTCTTTGTTGTTCCAAAACTTCTCCCTAAGCTTTTTAAGGTTGATCAATGGAAAGTGAAGAGTGAGATATTATGGATTAATTACAATATCTTCTTTATCGCTTTTGGATTTTTTCTATTTAAGGTGTCTGCGGGGTTTTATGACTTCAATTTGGAAAGAATTATTTATGGTATTCTGGCGACGCTGGCTGTTGGTTTTATTCCTGTCACTATCTATGTGCTTGTAAGACAGTATTATATCACACGGCAGCAGATCAAAGCCTTAGAGCAAAAAAGACGGATAAGCCTTGTCAATGATAAGATAAAGATAAAAGAGAAACTTTCGCAATCAGCTGAAATACAAATTGTTTCCGAAAGGAAAGAGAAACAATTAAGCCTAAGTGTGGATAAGTTGGTGTATATCGAATCGGACAAAAATTATCTGAATGTTTATGTTGTCTTGGATGATAGGTTAAAATTATTTAGGATACGCAATAAAATGAAAATCCTATTGGATCTGTTTGCTGATCATCCAAATGTAATGCGTACGCATCGTGCTTTTATTGTAAATTTACAATATGCCAAAGAGATAAAAAAAGAAGGGAATTCCCACAAATTGATTCTTTTACAGGATCTTGAGATACCTGTCTCGCGTACCTATCTCCCTGCTGTTTTGAAATATCTGGAAAAGTAATTTAGGGTCTGCTGAAGATCACAGAAGTGTCTTCATTTATTTCTTACTGAATAGGTCGCCTTCCGATTCAAGCAAAAAGAAATGATTAAGAATTCCTAAATATTTCACCTTGTTATTGTCATCGATCTGTGTAGTATAAAGGGAGAAAATAAAGAGGTCTTTTTTCTCGGTTGCGAATCCGGCCATTTCGGCAACGGCACCTGAAAACAATCCTGCCAGTTTGCCTAAGAAATCATCTTCCATATTTTCTTTGGCGGCAAGTTGTATTTCATTCTTGAGAAATAATTTGTAATCCGTATCATTGGGGTTGCTTGCAAAAAGGAAAATAAATACAAAAAGGATGACCAAAATGGTGTTAATAAAACCTTTATTCATAGTAAGATATTTAAAAAAAAGACCGTATCGAATATGAACGGTCTTTTGGATGATTTATTATTAGAAATATTTATTTGTTTCCATCATAAGCCCATTTGAAATAGATAGCTCCCCATGTAAAACCACCACCAAAGGCAGCCATCACGATGTTGTCTCCTTTTTTTAGCTGGTGTTCCCATTCGGCTATACACAGAGGAATCGTTGCGTTGGTAGTATTGCCGTATTTCTCGATATTAATCATTACCTTATTTTTATCCAATCCCATTCTTCGCGCTGTAGCATCAATGATTCTGAGATTGGCTTGATGAGGAACCAGCCAAGCGATATCATCGGCGGTAAGATCGTTTCGTTTCATAATCTCTACCGATACGTCTGCCATTTTGGTAACAGCAAATTTAAATACCGGTTGTCCGTCTTGAAAGATGAAATGTTCTTTGTCATCGATTGTCTTGTGTGAAGCAGGCTTGACCGATCCACCGGCTTTGAGGTGAAGAAATTGTGCTCCCGAGCCATCCGATTCTAAGATTGAATCTTGAAAACCAACATCTTCTGTCGTAGGTTCTAACAAGATAGCGCCGGCTGCATCTCCAAAAAGAACACAGGTCGTACGATCTGTATAATCTACGATGGAAGACATTTTGTCTGCGCCGACTACAATGACTTTTTTGTAATTGCCGCTTTCGATCAGTTTGGAAGCGGTATCAAAAGAATATAGAAAACCGGAGCAAGCTGCCATCAAATCAAAGCTATAAGCATTTTTGATACCTACTTTGTCTGAAATGATATTCGCCGTTGCCGGAAATTTCATGTCCGGAGTCGCCGTAGCACAAATCAACAAATCAATCTCATCGGGAGATGTATTTGTTTTTTTGAGTAAACCCCGTACTGCGGCAGCTCCCATATCGGAAGTCCCTAATCCTTCTCCTTTCAAAATTCGTCTCTCACGGATACCTGTCCGGGTCATTATCCATTCATCGGAGGTATCGACCATCTTTTCCAACTCTTGGTTGGTAAGCACATAATCCGGAGTGAAAACATGAATGCCGGTTATGGCTGCTTTTATTTTGGACATAGTCTCAACTTTTATTCTTCTGAATGCGTAGAATAAACCAATTTTCCACGATAGTAAAAATCTCCATCTACAAAGTGTCCTCTGTGATATTGATGTACTTCACCTGTCGTTGAATCTTTTGCCAATGTCGGAGCTTCAATTTTGTAATGAGTTCTTCTTTTGTCACGTCTTTGTTTTGAAATTTTTCTTTTAGGATGTGCCATTTGACTATTTTTTTAAAGTTATTTATTTTTTAATTTCTCAAGTGCTGCCCATCTCGGGTCAACGGATTTTTTTTGTTGATATTCTTCTATTTTTTTTAACATTTCAACATCGCAAGTATCATCTCCCTCTTGGGAGTGAACGGCACGCATCGGTCTCGACAAAATAATAAATTCATTGACCATCGCCCGCAGGTTCAATTCATACTCCTCTTCGGACAAAATCAAAACATTTTCTGCTTCTTCATAGGTCTTTATACCAAATTTGACAAAAACCTCTTCTTCGATCTTCACCGGTAGCATCATTTCTCCCAAACAACGATCACAGATGGTCTCAATTTGTCCTTCAATATCAAAATGTAACTTCAATAAACGCTCACTTTTATCTACAAGTACCTTCACAGAAAGTTCACCATTGTGAATTTCCTCATTTTTCATTTCTGAAAAAAATTCTTCATCTATCTGATACTCAAATAGATGCTCTCCTAAATCAAGGGTCTTAAACCCAATCAACAGTATATCACTCTTCCTCACGTCCTTGTGAATAAAAAATTGGCTGCAAAAGTAGATATTATTTTGTAATAACAAAATATTATTTCATTCGTTTCAAATTTATTTTTATTTCCCCCCAAATTTCCGGAGATATTACAAAAACACTTTCTACCTTCTGCTTGAAAATAATTTGTAACTTTGCAGACCTATGAATGGAAATAATGATTGGATGGTAAAAGTTTTAATAACAGGAAGCAATGGACAGCTCGGAAGATCAATAAAAGCTATGGAGAAACATTATCCTTATCACTTTATATTTACGGATATTGATGAATTGGATATAACGGATATGACTGCTTTACATGCTTTTTTTGCAAAACATTCTATTGATTTTCTTATTAATTGTGCAGCTTTTACGAATGTTGACCAAGCTCAAACCCAACGCGAGGCTGCTCTGCTGATAAATGCTACTGCCGTCGGCAATTTGGCTAAAATGGCTACTTTGCATGATTTTCATATCATCCATATTTCTACGGATTATGTCTTCAATGGTAAAAATTATCGACCATGGACCGAAGATTACAAGCCTGATCCTGTCAATGTTTATGGAAGGAGTAAGCTTGCAGGCGAAGAAGCTTTAGCCAAATTTACTTCCAAAGCTACGATCATCCGTACTTCTTGGTTGTATTCCGAATATGGTAATAATTTTCTCAATACGATGCTTCGTCTCGGAAAGACCGGAGCTAAAATTAATGTTGTTTATGATCAAATAGGTACGCCCACATATGCACACGATTTGGGACAAATGATCTTGGATATCATTCCCCGTTTAGCCGGACAAAACGAAATAGGTTTGTACCATTATTCCAACGAAGGAGTCACCACATGGTATGATTTCGCTAAAGCCATCTTTGAAATTCAGAAAATTGATGCCGTTGTCTATCCTATTGAGAGTAAGGAGTATAGGACTCCCGCTGCCAGACCTTATTTTAGTGTTCTGAACGCAGAAAAAATAAAAAACACATTTGGAATATCCATCCCCTATTGGCGTGATAGCTTAAAGCTTTGTTTGAGCTTATTGTCAAGGTGACCTGTGAAAGTGTATGACTCCTTAAATCCGCAAGTATCTCTTACTGCAAAATCAAATTATACGTCATTATCGGTAACGCTTATCAAAACAGACTTACCATAAGCTTTGCTGAAAAACTCTCAAACAGGTGAAAAAAATGAATTACGAAGATACATCATCATCTCACAAATTACAGAATGAAGGCACTTCTGTGATTTTCAGCAGACCTTACTTAAACATTTTATTTGCCAAATAAAATTGAAAACTTGTTCGAGATTGTATCTTGCACCTTCACAAATTCATCGGAGTTCAATTTGACTTTCCTTTTACCAAATATTTCTTCGCCATTTGGGGTATAAAAAGGAATAAGATGAATATGTGCATGGGGAACTTCCGTACCTTGTACTAAGATACCAACACGATGGCATGATAGTGATGCATTAATAGCAAGAGCCACTTTTTTTGTAAACATCATCAATTTGCCATACAATTCATCATCTATATCAAACAAATAATCAATTTCTTGTTTTGGAATTACCAAGGTGTGTCCAAGTGAGAAAGGATTAATATCCAAAAAAGCATAAAACAAATCATCTTCGGCAATCTTATAGGAAGGGATATCGCCACGAAGAATTTTAGTAAAAACGGAAGACATAGGCTAAGATATTTCAATAATTTCGAATGGAATAATACCTGCGGGTACTTTAACATCTACTTTTTCACCAACTGTTTTTCCAATAAGTCCTTTTGCTATCGGTGATGTAACAGATATTTTACCCTGTCTGATATTTGCTTCTCTTTCGGGAACGAGCTGATAAGACATAACCGAATTATTCTTAAGGTTTTTTATTTTTACGGTTGTGAGAATATGCACTTTGGTAGTATCCAATTTTGATTCATCAATAATTCTGGCATTAATAAGCATATCTTGCATCTGTGCTATCTTTGCTTCGAGATGTCCTTGTGCTTCTTTGGCTGCATCATATTCAGCATTTTCAGACAAATCACCTTTATCCCGTGCTTCTGCTATTTGCTTTGAGATCTTTGGACGTTCATATTTTTCATATCTTTCCAGATCGGCTTTCAATTTTTCATAGCCTTCTTTTGTGTAATATGTGATACCCATTGTACTATTTTTTTTATTACAAAAGACCCTTTCTAAAAATAAAAAGGGTCTCCGAGTTTATAATAATAATTTATATCTAACTAAAAGCTAATACCAATACCAAATGTATAAATTGAGCTAAAATTAACAGTTGAACGATAAGAAAAATCAACCGTAAAACCGGACTTAGTTTCCTTACTTAAAGGGACTCTAACAGATAAACCGGCACTTGGTCCATTAAGAGCGGTAGATATTTCACTATTCATCACATCCGACTCATAGGTGTATCCTCCTCTCAAAAACAACATATTATTGTATGAAAATTCAAGTCCTCCAATCATTTGGTCTCTTGAGAACGAATTGGAGACAAAGCTACCGGCAAAAGTAACTTTGAATCTTTGCACCAACAGATCATAAGCTCCACCGATAATCAGCTGAGTAGGCAACTCAAACGAGGTTCCTCGTTGAAGCAAAGTATATTCACCATCAATACCTTCCAATGTTGCTACTTTCGTAGAAAATCCATCACCGGTAAACATTAACTTAGGACCAATATTTTTCAGTGTAATCCCAAAATGAATATTTTCATCATCACCGGTAACATATTGAATTCCTGCATCAAAAGCAACACCATTGGCACCTGCATTGGAAATAGATTCATTGATAATCTTCATCTGAGCACCTGCATAAATACTATTTGAGAACTCTTTGGAGAAAGAAACACCGATCACCATATAGCGAGGGCTAAATGTACTTCCATCTCCCTCAGGAGTATAGACTGTTGTTCTAGAGATATCTCCAAAATTTAAACTCATTACATTTACTCCTAATACTCCACCTTCGTCTCCAAGTTTAGTGGCAAAGCCTGCATTATACAAGTTTATGTTTGCTCCACTAAGCCATTGAGAATGACTAACTGTAGCTTCAAACTGATTGACAAATGCTAAGCCGGCAACATTGTTATAAAAAGATTCAACGCCGCGAGTACCGGCAACATTAACACCACCCCAACCTGAGCTTGCCGCCCAAGGATTGATTAACAATTCAGATGCTCCGGCTTCTCCTACCCTGTCTCTATTTCCTGCGAAAAGCACAGAGTTAAAGGAAAGAATAACGAGCATTATAAAAATCCTATATAAATTTTTCATCTTTATTTAATTTTTATTTTATTAATAATTTTAGAACTGGTTAAAATCTTCAATCCTCAATGAACCAAACCATTTTAAGATATGTTCTTTTCCGGTTTCGGTTTCTTTCACATAAATCACATACATACCACCGGCAATAGGAATACCGGCACTATTTTTCAGATCCCATTCTATGAATGAAACATCATCATCCTTTGAAAATTTACGTATCAAAGTACCACTTGTGTTATATATGCCAACGAAGCACTTCTTAGGAAGATTAATAATTTTGACAACATTGCTAAGTGCATTTGTTTCATACTCCGAATGTGCGTAATATGGATTTGGTGTGATATTGATATTCTCAATATCCTTTGTAAATGCCTCTTCCCCAAATTCAGGCACCAGATTATCCAATGAAAATTCATAAGCAGGATATTCCATATTGCCAGGATTCGCTAAGATATCATGCGTATTGGAAATAAATCGTTGATATGGTTTGGCAATTCTGATTTTGAGAGTAACATCATTTGACAGCCATTCATCTTCTTTGTCCTTTATTGCCATTGGCATTCCAACATACATAACACTTTCGTACAAACCAGTAAGCATATATTGATTAGGATTGGAAACAGAAGCAAGAACCGAACCGATATGTCGTCCTGCATCATAAGGAGGCCAATAAGAAGTTCCTGTAATAGGTCGATCTATATATCCGGTCTTCATTATATATACATAATGCTTTCCTCCTATCAGAGGCGATGCATCAGGAAGCTCTTTAATGATGTTTGATGTTGGATTAAATTTCATATCATTGCCGTTATCTTTAAGTAAATGAGAGTCCTCTCCAAACATAATATTCAAACGTTCACCCGTTTCGAGATTAATAGCATAACCGGGGAACCAGCCATAACCATAAGGAGAAATATAATTGGGATCGTCCGGATCATTACTGGCAATAGTATCATTATTGCTTTTTCCATCTTTATCAACAGACTTATGTTTCCGCATCGTAAACTGTTTTGCCCCGCCTTCTGATAATACGTTATCATAACATTCTTCCACAACAGGACAACGAGTCCATTTGGATTTGTCGGAAGTCAAAACGATATCTACACTTGCCAACTCTTTCAATAAATTCTGATTATCAAATTTTTTCGGAGTCGGATATATTTGAGTAGCTGGGTCTTTTGCTTGTCCTGCCATACAGAAAGGTGCCCACGTACCCCCAAACATTTTCTCATAATCTTGATTCGGATCAAGATATCCTCCGCCTTGTATCTGATAATCATCAGCACTCGTACCGCATTTTATCCAGTCAATGGGAAGTAGTCCGTCAACATCCGCCAATCCTCCAAGCCAAATCTTAGAAGAATCGGCATATTCCATCGTGGCTGATATAAATCCGTTGTTCTTTGCCAAAACACTAAATACCTTTCCTTTGCCTAATCCACCTACTTGATATAAGCCCGGTTGATAAATGCTTTGTATTTTAAT
>CAZLTF010000526.1:0-3143 GCA_964562195.1 uncultured Bacteroidales bacterium
GTTGTCGTCATAAAAGCATCGCAAAACGTGAATCAAAGCATCACTACGGCTTACCTCATCCAGAAATTTGTTGCCCAAGCCTTCGCCTTCGCTTGCTCCTTTGGCAAGACCGGGTATATCTACAAGTTCCATCGTAGCGTACGTAATTTTATCCGGTTTGACCATTTCGTTGAGTGTTTCCAAGCGTGGGTCGGGGATTTTTACGATTCCGATATTGCTTTTTGTTCCACCGAAGGCAAAATCCGTAATTTCAGCCTTCTTGTCTGATACACAGTTGAATATTGTTGTTTTTCCGGTATTAGTGATACCAATAATTCCACATTTTAATGCCATAATTTCGGGTGCTTATTATTTTGTCAATTGATGAAATACATTTTCCAGTGATCCTTCTTTGGCAAAAAGGGAAATTACTTTTAAATCTTCATTTTTTGCTAATAGAAAGATCTCTTCGCTTATGTCAGCCTCTTCGTTTAGTGTGATTTCCCAACTATGATTTCCTATTGCTTCAACGGATTGGACGCCTGTCAAATGTTCAAATTTGGAAATATTTATGTTGCCATTGAGCTGTACTACAATGGTTTCTTTACTTTCGGAGAGTTGCATCACCTTGCGTGTTTGGTCGTCGGCAACGATCTTGCCTTTGTCGATGATCACTACCCGGTCGCAGAGTGCTTCTACTTCTTGCATGATATGTGTTGAAAAAAGAATGGTCTTCGTTTTTCCGATTTCTTTGATTAATGTTCTGATATCCAGGAGTTGATTTGGATCTAAGCCGGAGGTGGGTTCATCCAATATCAAGACTTCGGGATCGTGGATTAGCGCTTGTGCCAGACCAATCCTTTGGCGGTAGCCTTTGGATAATGCTTGAATCTTTTTGTGTTGCTCTATTCCCAGTCCTGTAATGTCGATAATTTCTTCAACCCGTTTTTTGACTTTTGGAAGTCGATATATATGCGCTACAAATTCGAGATATTCACGCACATACATCTCTAAATACAAAGGGTTGTGTTCGGGTAAATATCCGACTCTCTTTTTGACTTCGATATCTTGTTGGTGAATATCAAAATCGTTTACCAAGACCGTTCCCTCAGTAGGAGGAAGGAAGCAAGTGATGATCTTCATCAAGGTGGATTTGCCTGCTCCATTGGGACCCAAAAGTCCTACGATCGAACCGTTTTGGACGGAGAATGAGACATTGTCCAATGCTTTTTGTTCACCATACAGTTTTGTGATACCTTGTATTTCTATAGCCATTTTCAGAGGTTATTTGAGTTTCACGATACATTTTATGATCATTGATTTTTTCCGTGACAATGTTTGTATTTTTTTCCGCTGCCGCAAGGGCATGGGTCATTACGTCCGACTTTGGGGTATTCACGGACGATGGGTTGTGCTTTTTCTTTCTTTTGCGTATCACTATGAGCTTGTGAAAGAAGGTCTTCGCGGCTTTCTTTCATTTTGGACATGTCGGTACGTTTTGGCATTTTTACTTCTTGCAATTCGGCTTGTTGAACCGGAAGTTGAGCTTTGACCAAGAAAGAACCGATTTCCTTATTGGTTTTTTCTACCATTGCTTTGAAAAGACCGAATGATTCCAGTTTATAGATTAGCAATGGATCTTTTTGTTCGTAAGAAGCAGTTTGTACACTCTGTTTGAGGTCATCCATTTCTCTCAGATGTTCTTTCCATGCATTGTCTATGTGTTTCAGGGCGATACCTTTTTCCAATGCACGGATCACTTCTTGTCCGTTGTCTTTCACGGCTTGTTCGATATTCGCTATAGTCTGTATCTCCTTATGCCCGTCTGTGATTGGGATTGCAATGTTGGCATATTGATGCTCGGTCTTTGCTACATTGACTATTGTGGGTAGTACATTTTCTTTGATTCGTGTATTCTTTTCTTGATAGTTTTTATAGATTTTTTCAAACAATTGTTCTGTGATAACTTCTTCTTTGGTGTTTAGAAATTCATTTTCATCAAAATTAGCCTGAATGGCAAATGTCTGCAACAATTCACGTGTAAACCCCTCATAATCACGTATATCTTTGAAATCAATAACAATTTTTTCGACGGTGTCGAAAAGAATGCTGGCGATATCCATAGAGAGTCTGTCGCCATACAGGGCGTTTCGACGTTTTTTGTAGATTGCTTCTCTTTGCTTGTTCATCACATCATCATATTCGAGCAATCTTTTACGAATACCGAAGTTGTTTTCTTCTACTTTCTTTTGGGCTCTTTCGATGGATTTGGTAATCATAGAATGTTGGATGACCTCTCCTTCTTCGAGTCCCAGGCGGTCCATAATTTTGGCTATTCTGTCCGAGCCAAACATACGCATCAGGTTGTCTTCGAGTGAGACAAAAAACTGGGAGCTTCCCGGATCTCCTTGACGTCCTGCACGACCTCTCAGCTGTCTGTCCACACGTCTTGAGTCGTGTCTTTCGGTGCCAATGATTGCAAGTCCTCCGGCTTCTTTGACACCTTCGCCCAATTTGATGTCCGTACCACGACCTGCCATATTGGTAGCGATGGTGACTACTCCGGCTTGTCCGGCTTCTTTTACGATCTGTGCTTCGCGAGTGTGCATCTTGGCATTCAACACATTATGATTGATTTTGAGACGCGTGAGCATTTTACTCAATAACTCGGAGGTTTCTACGGATGTAGTACCAACTAATACGGGTCTTTTCTCCTCGATTAGTCCTTGAATTTCTTCAATAATGGCATTGTATTTTTCACGTTTGGTGCGATATATTTTATCTTCCCTATCATCTCTGATAATTGGTTTGTTTGTTGGGATGACGACCACGTCCAATTTGTAAATGTCCCACAGCTCACCGGCTTCTGTCTCAGCTGTACCGGTCATACCCGAAAGCTTACTGTACATCCTAAAATAGTTTTGCAACGTGACAGTGGCATAGGTTTGTGTCGCCGCTTCAACTTTCACATTTTCTTTGGCTTCGATAGCTTGGTGTAGTCCTTCCGAATAGCGTCTGCCTTCCATCACACGCCCTGTCTGTTCATCTACGATTTTGATTTTGTTGTCTTGAATGATATATTCTACATCAATTTCAAAGAGGGTATATGCTTTAAGTAATTGATTGACAGTGTGTACACGCTCGGTTTGAAGAGAAAAATCCCG
>CAZLTF010000527.1:0-2909 GCA_964562195.1 uncultured Bacteroidales bacterium
CAACAAGCATTTCAGTATATCCGACCTTTCATATTGCATCAATTACCTTTCCGACAATAAGGCTTTGCAAGATAGTATCGGCAAGGATCCATTATTAGTAAACGAGAGAATCCGTGAATTGGCAAGTTTAATAAACCTTAAGTCATTCTATTTTGACAAACATTTCAATAAAAAAGGAGTTTTAAAGGTAATAAGGGAGATATTGCATAGTTCCAAGTTTGCAGAGCATCAAAAAATTGCACAAAACCTACTTTATACGCTTCCATATTTGGAGAGTGGAACTCCGGCTCCGGAGATATCTGTCAGATCATTAAAGGCGGATCGTGACAGCCTAAGATTGGCTCAACTCATCGGTAAATACACCTATATTGTTTTTTTCAATTCCCACAATGCAAATTGTATTAAACAAATGAGTATTATGGACAGTCTTTACACTTCTCTAAACAATAAATATCATTTCATAGGTATTTCACTTGATGAAGATCTATCTACGACTCGTAAATTAGTATCTATGAAGCATTACGCATTTCCTATCTATTGGAATGGTTGGAATTGGAGGCTCATCGATTTATACAAGCTCAAGACCTACCCCACATTTCTTTCCATTGATCCGGAAGGGAAGATAGTTCGATATCCTGAATATGAAATCACAGAGATAAAATTTGCTGAATAAAAAAAAGCCTTGAAAATATTTCAAGGCTTTTTTTATTGTAACAAACTATCAAACTATTTTCCAAATTTAAAAGCTTTTTTTGCACCATAGGCAGCACCGAGTACCAACATACTTGACAAACCACCATCGATAGGAGCACCTACAGGAGGATCACCAGGACCGGGAGCACCACCATTTCCATCACCAGGATGAGGAGGAGTCTGAGCAGACATTGCCAATGGAAGTACCATTAAGAAGGCTGCTACTGCAACAAATTTAATCATTTTCTTCATAATATATTATTTTTTGTTTTTGAAATATTAACCACTTAAAATACCAATAAAGAGTCTCTCGAAGGAGAGACTCTTATATATATCTTATTTTACATATACTTTTTCGGTCACAACAACACCTTCGCTGATAATACGAACCATATACGTTCCTTCTTCAACAGTGATCGTATTCATTCCGCTATGAGCAGTTGTTCTTGCAACTTCTTGTCCCAAAACATTTACAATAGAGATTTCGGCATCAACATCAGCAGGAATGCTTACGTTAATATTGTGATCATAAGCAAATACTTTTACAAGCTGTGCCATATCTTCTTCAACTGATAACGGACTGAAATGAAGAATAAATCTTGCATCCAAATTATCAACATATTCGAAGGTATAATCGCCAGCTAATAAGTCAGTCAGTTCGCCTGTATATGTATCTTCCAAAGTAACATTATCAAATCCGTTGTTAGCATTTAAGCTAATGGTATATTCTCCGGATGGATTTACGACCATTACATTTACCGGAACAGATTCTACTTCAGGACTTGTGTAGTTAGCATATTTAACATCGGAATCAACATAAATCTGAGGCATATCTTGATCCATTGACATTAACTTGTATGCATCATATTCGCTATCGAATGAGGTGGTAGCATCTTTATTAAAAATAACGACCAACTCATCGGTTCCTACTTCATTGCTAACTGTCACTGACAATCCGTTGGCTGGAAGATCCTGACCTTTGAGGAATGCTTGAGAACTATGTACTTGTACATCATAATCAAATCCAAGATCACCGGTAGTACTTCCGTCATCGTTGACACTTACGAAGAAACCTTGTCCCATAGGAACAATATTGGTACCACCATTGGTTCCTGTTCCTGTAGCACTGTTATATGTTCTCCATCCTTTGGCAGCACCATCATAGGTATAGATTGTACCTCCGACATTGGTTTTTGTCCAACCGGCAGCAGCATCCCAGTCAATAGCAGACGGATAAGGATTGGCAACCAAATTCCAACCATTATTTGAACCGGCAGCACCTCTTGTTAAATTTCTGGTAACCGTACTTGCCAAATTACCGACATAAGCAAAATTATTATCTGTTCCTTCGCCTGTTTTGTCATAGAATGCATAACCTTCACCCAACTCCAGATCTCTATATACAACACTTACAAAGCCGTACGAATTAGATCCTTCATCGAAATATTGCAACCAGTCACCTTCAAACATACCGGATTGATTGCCAGAAGTAGAAGCTCCAATCAGATGCCATTGATCTGTTGTAACATAACGGTGAACCGTTGCCGAACCACCGGAAGTCATTGCCAAATTGCCAGCTGTCAATAAAGAGGCATCACCGGTAGCATCGGATGCAACATCCATATATGCACAATAACCATCAGCACCAAGCGTAGGATAATTGGTCAAACCTGTAGGAATGCTTACAGAGGACAAAGAAAACGGTACGATACCATCAGCCCAGTTTGAAGCAGTATGCCAATCGCTATCGGTAGCACCTGTCCATAAACCGTGTTGATTAAATGCACCTTCTTTCACTTCAAAATAGTCGATAAACCAGTAATAATCGTCACCCATATCCAAGTCAAACCAGAAGGTAAGATTGGATGCACCATCTGCCCAAGAAGAGATATCATATTCATTCCATCCAAAAGTAAATGAAGGATTATTATGATGCCATTCTCCGAGTAAATACTGAGTAGTGCCACCATCAGGGCTTCCATAAAAATAACCATCTTGTGTTTCATTATACCAACTAGCCCTCCAAGAATGGAAGAACCTTACATGCACACCACTGCTACCGGTAGCATCAAATTCAGGTGAATACAGATAGCCATGTCCCTGATTCCCATATGTGCAATAAACACTTGATCCTGCACCACTAAAAGGATTACCTAAACTAAACACATCCAAATCTCCACCTTCAGACCAACAAGCAGGCCATTCCGTACCGCCAT
>CAZLTF010000528.1:0-1669 GCA_964562195.1 uncultured Bacteroidales bacterium
CCTCTTCCCATTCTGTAAGAAATAAAACATACCAAACTACTCCGCCTAAAACTACTAACAATGCCGCTAATGTCATCATCTCTATTCTCCTTAACAAATTTTGACGATTATAATTTTTCAATGTACAAATTTTGTGCCACAATGACACATATCAAAATACTTTTTCAAAAACATTCTGATATGTGTCGGCGAAAAAATTTCGCCGACACGCTTGATTTATTTTGTAATTTCTTTTATTGCCTGAACAAATCTTTCCACATCTTCCTCCATATTACACAAAGAAAACGAAGCTCTAACAAATCCCGGCACAGCGTTTTCGTCTCCGGCTTTTACTCCGGCAATAATATCTGACTCATCTTCAATTTTTAACAAATGTCGCACAACATTATAAACACAGAAACTTCCCGCTCTTGTTCCGATTCCAAATTTGTCATTTAACTCTTGAGCCACTTCTCGCGATTCCATGCCCTTGATATTAAAAGGCAAAACCGTGCTTAAGTGTTTTTCGGAAACATAAACTTCAACTTTTGGATTTTTCTTTAATGCCTCAAATGCTTTTTTGGTTAAAGCTGTTTCATATTTTTCCACATTTTCTATACCGATTTTTTCCAATTGCTCTATCGCTTCCGCCATAGCAATCGCCCCCACGGCATTTGGCGTTCCCGGATCGTGTGCTAATTGATTTTTATATCGCAAAAACTCACCTTCTTTTGTAATGTATGGCAAATTTCCGCCACCGATTTCATAGGAGATAAAATTGTCAAAAAAATCTTTCGGACCAATTAAAAATCCTCCCCCGTACGGCGCATAAAACTTGTGTCCGCTCGCCGCCAAAAAATCAATTCCCATTTCTTGCATATCTATTTTGTGATGCTGAATAAACTGGCAACCGTCCACCACGAAATATGCCCCGTATTTATGAACGATTTTTCCGATTGCCTTAATATCCGGACAATATCCGGTAGCATTGGAAGACGCTGTCAACACAAAAGCTTTAATTTTATTATTTTTTAAAACTTCCTCTATTTTTTCCAAATCAAATTCAAAATCATCGTTAACATCATATTGCACAACTTGTTCTCGTCCCAATTGTTGAATTTTTTCATTTTCCTCATCAAGTTTTGAAATATTAACTTGTCTTTCTCCCAACCTTTTAACACCTTCGGCTTTAATCCAAGGCAGCCAAGAGGAACTATGCTCCACTCCAGAGACCGCAACTTTTCCCTTTAAAAACGAGAAATAATAAGCGGCCGCATTCATCGCTCCGGTCGTGTTCCCGGTAAATAACACATACGCGTCTTTTGGAGCGCCAACAAATCTTTTTATAACATTACGACTATTTTCATAAATATCAGTTGAAATTTGTGATTTTATACCGGCACCACGATGAACGGAGCCGTAGCTGATTAAATAATCATTTACTTTTTTTTGCACACTCTTAAAAGGCGGTACCGTTGCCGCATTGTCCAAGTTAACATAACGCACTTTTCCCAATTTCTTGGTATCAATTTTATAATTCTGAATTTCATCAGAAAATAATTGTTTTTGATTTATTCTCTCCTCCATATTGTTATTGTTAAAAAATTACCCTGTTTTCATCCTTTTGGACTCATCAGCGCAAGCGTGCACTCGTGAAATAGAATATTTAAAAACAAAATTTGTTTTTAAA
>CAZLTF010000529.1:0-2851 GCA_964562195.1 uncultured Bacteroidales bacterium
TCGATACGGAGCACATTCTTCGCCTCAATATGAACATTTTACGCCTTCGGTATATACCCTCAACAGCCTTGTTTTTGCCTTTCTCGAACTGTGCAAATGGGCGGAACACCTGATCGAATCCCAAGAATCATAATCAATATGGAAATATATCATATCAGACTGCATTATCAAGTAGAACGGCTTATCCGTTTGCCACGTTTTGGTACTCCTGCCGTGAGGGGCATATTGGGGTATGCTTTCAAGGCTGAGAGTCCGGATGCATACTCAATCTTATTTGGGAAATCCGAACATGGCTTTGCTGTCAAGCCTTATGCCATTGATATGCCTATGGCTGATACCCTTGTTTTTCATTCCGGAGATTCATTCTCTTTTGATCTTTATCTCTTTGGTGAGATCAAAGACAAAATCCGTATGCAGTCCTTCACATTTCTACAAACAATGGAGATCGGAGATGCGCGGGGAAAATTGCGTTTTGTCAATGCCGTCGATGCATCCACCGCTCAAGCCCGGACGATAGCGACGGTGGGAGAACTTCGTCCCCTTCGTTTTTTGCCGCTAAAAACTTCAAAACGGATGCAAATTGATTTTGTCACTCCGCTCTCGATTAAACACTTGAATGATTTTGATGATTTCTCATTTTCATATTTTTTGCAGAGAATGAAAGAACGTATGCAGGCAATAGGGTTCACGGAGCAAGACGTGCAGCCGGAAGCAAACATTTCTGAGGTGGATGCGGTGCGAAAGCTCTTTGCCAATGCCATCCGTTATGATGTGAAGCATTATTCGCGCTACCGTAAAGGATATATTCATTATAAACCTGCTTTTGTGGGTTCTATTCGCTTTGAAGGTGATTTTGAACCTTTTGTCCGATGGATGCAGATCACCCAAAAGACCGGTATCGGAAGAGGAACAAGTTCTGGATTAGGAAGGTTTATATTTCGTTTTTTATGAGTCGCTACTATTCACAGATATACAAATACGAAACCTTGAAAATCGCTTGGGAAAAAGTGAAAAAAAAGGATTCTGCCGGAGGTATTGACAATGTCTCAGTGAGTCAATTTGCAAAAAATGAAAAAGAAAACCTTCAACAAATAGAAACGCTCCTCAGAAATGAACAATATGTCCCCGAACCTTATAAGGTGTTTTATGTCAAAAAAAATGAAAATGAAAAACGAAAATTGGCTTTGCTTTCCGTAAAGGACAAAATCGTACAAACCGCAGTGAAAATGGTGATAGAACCGGTATTGGAAAAAAAATTTCTGAATACCAGTTATGCGTATCGCAAAAACAAAGGGACAGAAAAAGCCATCAATCGAGTGTTGCATATCGTACGGCAGGGCAGGAGAGTCGTTGTGAAGTGTGATATTAATGATTTTTTTGACGAAATAGATCACAGGATTCTTTTTGCAAATTTGGCAAAAGTACTACACGATGAAGAAACACTAAGATTGATAAAACTAATTGTCCTTACGGGAGATGTGGACAATACACGGAGATGGATAGAACGACAAAAAGGCACGACACAAGGTGCGATTTTGTCCCCGCTACTGTCCAATTTTTACCTTCAACCACTTGATTTTCTGTGTCATAAAAATGAATATGGATATGTGCGCTATGCCGATGATTTTCTTCTTATGGCATATTCTGCCAAGCAGGCAAAAACCGCTTTGCAAAAAGTAAGACATTTTCTTTCGGACAGTTTGAAATTGTCACTCAATGATGACATACGCATTTCGCATACCAAATATGGAATCGAATTTTTGGGAATCACTATTCAACATTCCGCAGCGACCATTAGCAGAGAAAAAAAACAATATCTTATGGATGCACTTACGCAGAATATTTCCATGAATAGTTTTTCCAAAACTTCGACATTTTATCAAAGCCTCCAAGGAATAAATAATTATTATGCCAAGCTGTTGCCACAAGAAATTTTGATTGAACTGGACAAGGCAATGATAGATGCATTGAAAAAATTCTTTTATAAACAATTGAAAGACAAAAAAATAACAACACAAAAGGAAATACGAAAAAAAATATCAATCCTTCGCTTCCTCGCCCAAACAAATATCGCAAGAAAAGAAGAAATCATAAAAAAAATAGCCAAAGAAAGCTATCATTTGCCTGCACCAAAAACAAGATATACGCCCGAAACGGTACAAAAATTAATCAACAAAAAAAGAAATCAATATGAGAAACTCGAAGCTGCGGGCAAAGAAATTATTATTAATACTCCGGGTACCTATATTGCCAAACATTATAATAATATTGTCTTAAAACAAAAAGGAAAAGTCATTCATAAAGTAAATGTTCAAAATCTAAAAACAATTACCATCATTAGTAGTGGTGTATTGCTATCTTCCAATGCCATATACTATTGTATGCAAAATGATATCGCGATAGATTTTCTTAATTTCAACGGAAAACCTTATGCGAAGCTTTTTTCTCCTATCTTTACCAAACAGCAACTTATTCAGCAGCAAGCGCTCGCTACGACCAACGGGAAAGCTCAAAAATATATCAAAAAATTGATGATAGGCTCCATCAAAAACAGAATCAATCTGATAAAGTATTTTGGTAAATATCGCAATACTACGGACATGGAATTTGCACAGGCTTTTGAGAGCAAAATCAGCCGGATGAAAATGCTTCAAAAACAGATAAAAGAATTGAAAGAAAAAGATCTGAATTTATTGAAAGAAAAGATATTCATACTCGAAGCCCAAGCTGCACAGGCATATTGGTATATGTACGAAAAAATCTTGGATGAATACATCCATTTTCCGGGGCGAAAGACACAGGGAGCCGAAGATACCGTCAATGTGATGCTCAACTATGGTTATGGAATTTT